>JBBQAK010000010.1:0-19599 GCA_038316215.1 Gemmatimonadales bacterium
CCGCCGAGGACTACATCCACCGCGTGGGTCGTACGGCGCGTGCGGAAGCGACCGGTGAGGCGTTCACCTTCGTGTCGCCCGAGGAAGAGGGAGATCTGAAGCAGATCGAGCGGGCCATCAAGAAGTCGTTGCCGCGCGTCACGGTGCCCGATTTCGATTACAGCGCGAAGCCGCAAACCAAGCTCGAAGTGCCGCTGGCCGAGCGTATTGCGGAGATCCGCAAAAAGAAGGCGGAAGACCGCGCCCGTGCCGCGGCCAAGGTGGAGCGCCGCAATGCGGCGCAGTCGGGCGGCGCACGTCCGGCAGCACCGGCCAAGAAGGCGGCGGAATCGCGTGGCCCATCTCGTGGCCCGGCTCGTGGTCCGAGTGCGAGTGGCCCAGCCGCTGATGGTCCGAAGTCGGGCGCCGCTGGGCGCGTTCGTCGTGGTCCGCATCGCGGCCAGGGCGGGAGCGGTGGTGGCGGCAGATCTGGTGGAAGTAGTGGTGGTTCCTCCGGCGGTGGTTCGCCCCGTGGTGGCGGAGACAGCCCCTACGCGTGAGTGACAGCGGTCGGTATCCTGTCCCGGCGCAGCAGCATCGCGTCGAGCAGAGCATCGACCGCAGTCGATTCATCTGCACCGTGGCGCGGGTGCACTCGAGCGAGGAAGCGCAGGCGTTCATCAAAGCGATGAACGTCGAGTTTCCCGATGCGACACACAATTGCTGGGCGTATGTGATAGGGGCGCCCGCCAGCACCGATCGCGTCGGCATGAGCGACGATGGTGAGCCGCACGGCACCGCCGGCCGCCCCATGCTCACGGTGCTGTTGCACAGCGGCATCGGCGAAATTGCGGCCGTCGTGACGCGCTATTACGGCGGCACGAAGCTGGGCACCGGTGGCCTCGTGAAGGCCTACAGTGGTGCCGTGCAGGAGGCGCTGGCCAACATGCCGCGGGCCGAGCGGGTGGACAGCGTCGATGTCACCGTGCGGGTGGGCTACGGCGCTATTGGGGCACTGCAACAGCTGTTCCCCGAGTTTGACGCTGAACTCCTGGAACAGCGTTTCGAAGTCGAGGCCGTGTTTTCGGTGCGGGTACCGCGCGTCCGACTCGCCGCCATGGAACGCGCGATTCAAAATGCCACCCGCGGATTGGCGGTCGTTCAGATACGGGAGAACGACTGAGCGACTCGGGCGTTCTGCGTCCACCGCCTCGCGATCTACGACAGCCCCTCGATTGTCCCGTCGGGTCGCAGTCGCATCCGTTCCGCCGCCGGCGACTTTGAGAGCCCTGGCATCGTCATGATGTCGCCGCACTTCGCCACGACGAAGCCGGCACCGGCGGAACCGCTGACTTCCTGTACCGTGATGCGGAAGTTCGTTGGCACGCCAAGTTTGGACGCATCGTCGGTGAGCGAATACTGCGTCTTCGCCATGCACACGGGTGTCGCCCCCATACTGTGCTGCTCCAGCCAGCTGATCGATTTCTCGGCCGCCGGCGAGTAGTCGACCCCGCTGGCACCATACACCTTCGTGGCGATCGTTTCGATCTTCTCGCGAATGGGGAGTGCGGTGTCGTACAGCGGTCGGAATTGCGCCGAACGTGCGTCGAGCAACGACAGCACCTCATGCGCCAGCGCCTCGCCGCCGGCACCGCCTTCGGCCCACACGTTACAGAGTGCCACATTCACGCCGTACGTCGCGGCGTAGTCGGCCACCATCGCCAACTCGGCATCCGTGTCCGAGAGTCGGCGATTAATGGCCACGACCACCGGCACGCCGAACTGACGCACATTCGCGATATGATGCGCCAAGTGCGGCAGACCGCGTTCGAGCGCGCCCAAGTCTTCCTGGTCGAGCGCGTTTTTGGGAAGACCACCCTGCATCTTGAGTGAACGCACCGTCGCCACCAGCACCGCCGCTTCGGGATTGAGTCCACCAGCGCGGCACTTGATGTCGAAGAACTTTTCGGCGCCAAGGTCGGAGCCGAAGCCTGCTTCGGTGACTACGATGTCGGCCAGCGCGAGACCGGCGCGGGTGGCCACCAGGCTGTTGCAGCCGTGCGCGATATTGCCGAACGGACCGGCGTGCAGAATGGCCGGACCGCCCTCAAGTGTCTGCACCAAATTCGGACGCAGCGCATCCTTGAGCAGCAGCGTCATCGCACCGGTGGCCTGCAGATCGCGCGCGCGGATCGGCGTGCGTTCTTTCCCGCTCGCAGTGCCCACGATGATGTTGCCGAGTCGCTGCTCGAGGTCTTCTGCGTCGGACGCGAGCGCCACGATCGCCATGACTTCGCTCGCGGGGATAATCACCCACCGCTCCTCGCGCATCACGCCGTTACCGGCGCCAATACCGATGATGGCGTTGCGTAGCGCGCGGTCGTTCATGTCGATCGTGCGCGGCCACGTGATACGCTTGGTGTCGATACCGAGCGCATTGCCGTGATACAGGTGATTGTCGACCATCGCTGACAGCAGACTGTGTGCGCTGGCAATCGCGTGGAAATCACCGGTGAAATGCAGGTTGATATCGTCCATTGGCAGCACCTGCGCATAGCCACCGCCGGCCGCGCCACCTTTGACGCCGAAGACGGGACCGAGGCTGGGCTCGCGCATGCAGAGCACGGCATTGTGGCCGAGGCGACGAAATGCTTGTGAGAGTCCCACACTGACCGTGCTTTTCCCTTCACCGGCCGGCGTCGGGCTGATGGCCGTGACCAGCACCAGTCGGCCCTTGGCGGGCTGCGACGCCAGCGCCAGCGGCAGCTTGGCCTTGTAGCGTCCGTATTGGTCGATGTCATCGGGACCGAGCCCGAGATCGGCCGCCACGGCCGTGATTGGGCGTAGACGCGCCTGCTGGGCAATCTCAATATCCGACGGGACGAACGGCGGGGTGACGGTCATGCGACTCGGTTCATGAAGTGAAGGACGCTCGTGCCAGCAGGAGCGGATGCTCCCGCATCGGCAGTTCCGGATGCATGTTGGGTGATGCCCCGCGTATGCGATCCTACCGACGTACCGACGCCCCGAAGATACCGCAGAGTCCTGCGGTTGGCGGGGGCGTTGAGCGTACTGGCCTGTGGGGCGCCAGATGCGTCGACACGCGAGGTCGCAGCATCTGCCATCGCCACCACGGACTCTTTGGAAGGGGCCCCCGCTGAGCGGACCCCCTCGGCCGCCGACTCTGGGCGGGTGCGGGACGCCGAGCGTGCGCTCACCACGTGGCTCGACGCGTCGCGGGAGAGTCGAACGGCAGAGCGTGATGCCTCACGCGCCGACTCGTTGGCTGCCTGTCCGGACGGCGGTGGTGCATACTTCCCCTCGATGCTGCTGGCCGATTATCGCCTGCGGGCGTCGGCCATGCGCGGCGATACCGTCGTGGCGCGGGTGGAGGTTGTCACGGTGGCCGAACAGGATATTGATAGACGGGCAAACGGGTTCATTGCGCGCGAGCGGGTGCGCCGCGACCTGCTCGAGTGGGATCTGGTGCCGACGGTGGCATCGCAGGAAGAGCCGGGCTGGGCGATCTGCAATGGACTGCGTTTCGGATATCGTGGCGCCGATTCACTGACAACGTGGCGCCCAGAGGGTAGTTCGTGGCAGTCGGCTCGCCGACTTGCCGACTCCGTGCGAGCGACGCGCCCGATGGCGCCCGCCGCAATCCGACAGAGGACTTCATGATCGTTTCCGTTTTCGGCGCCTCCGGGCGGACAGGTCACGCTTTTATCGCCAGCGCGACCGACGCCGGGATTTTGTTGCGACTGCATTATCGGTCGAAGCCCTCGGAGCAGGTGCCGACGTCATCCACCGTGGTGGTGGGATCACTCAATGATCCGACCGCCGTACGCGAAGTGTTACGCGGCGCCGATGCCACGGTCGTGCTCTTCGGCCCGCATCACGATGCCCGCATTCCCTTCTGTGCCGCGGCTACCAAGAACATTATTGCCGCCATGCACACACAGTCGCAGCAGCGGCTCTTGGTGGTCACCGGCGCGATGACGGGCGGCACACCGTCCAACGTTTCGCTGGCGATGCGCTTCATGCGTAACATCGTGCAGCGCTCGGCGCATGACGGCATGGTAGAGGATCGCAACGAGCAGGAACGTCTTGTGCGGGACAGCAAGTTGGCCGGCTGGACGCTGATCAAGCCGCCGCGGCTCACTGAGGATCCAGCGACTGACGCCGTGGAGATCGGACCGGATCTCTCGGTCGGGATGCGGAGCAGTATTTCCCGCGCGTCACTGGCTGGTGCGCTGGTGCGCGAGATTCAGGAGCCGCGCTTCGCGCAGCAGGCCGTGTACGCGGCCAATCGCTGAGTCGCGACGTCAACGCCGCGGAGCCACGGTGGAGAAATTCCTCAACCCGATGTTCTTGTTCGACACGCTGTTCGTGTTCGGGTTCGGAATCCTGTTTTGTCTGTACGCGCTCTGGGACCTGCGCAAAGAGAATCGGCTCGCCGAAGCGCGAAAAGCGTCACTGCTCGTGATGCCTGTCGAAGTTCCCCAACTTTCTTCCGACCATCTTATGTCTGACCAGCTTCCGCAGGGCGTACGCAAGCAGCACTGGGATGAACTTCCCATCGAAGAGCTCACGCCACTTATCGGGCGCCGCTTGATCTACAGCGAAAAGATGATGCTCGCGCACGTGTACCTGAAGCAGGGTGCCATCGTCCCGGCGCACGATCACCTCAACGAACAGTTCACGTACGTGCTTTCAGGGACGCTGCGCTTCTGGCTTGGTGAGCATGCCGACGCACCGGGCGATACGTATACCGATGTCGGTGCTGGTGACGTGTTGGTGATTCCGAGTAACGTGCGGCATCGCGCCGAAGCGCTCGAAGACACACTTGATGTGGACATCTTCAATCCGCCGCGGCAGGACTGGATCGACAAGACCGACGATTATCTTCGCGGGACCCGCTGATGGATCTCGGCATTCAGGGAAAAGTGGCGCTCGTGTGCGGTGCGAGTCGTGGCATTGCGTTCGCCGCGGCGGAAGAGTTCGCGCGCGAAGGATGCACGCTGGTGATCTGCTCCCGCGATGCCGCGTCCGTCGGACGCGCGAAAGCCAAACTTGAGGCACTCGGTGCATCGGTCACGGCGATCGTCGCTGACCTCGCGACGGACGCCGGTATTGCCGACGTCATCGCGCAGACGATCGCCGCGCACGGACGCGTCGACATTCTGGTGGCGAACACCGGTGGTCCGCCCACGGGCGCAGCGATGTCGCACTCGTGGGACGCCTGGACTCACGCCAGCGAACTGCTGCTGCGCAGCGTCGTCGAACTCACGCGCGCGTTCGTTCCAGGTATGCGTGAGCGAAAGTGGGGACGGGTGGTGTCGATCACGTCACTCGCCGTGAAGCGTCCGCAGGGGTCGCTGGTGCTCAGCAACAGTCTGCGCGCTGCCGTCACCGGTTATCTGCGCACGCTGGCCGATGAAGTCGCGGGTGATGGCGTGACGGTGAACTCCGTGCTTCCCGGTTTCACGGCCACCGAGCGGCTCGATGCACTGGCCAGTGCCACCTCAACGCGCACCGGTCAGAGTCGTGAGTCGGTGTTCGACGCGTGGACGGCGGAAACGCCGGTCGGTCGACTCGGACGTCCCGATGAGTTGGCCGCGGTGATAGCTTTCCTCTGTTCCACGCGTGCCGGGTTCATGACCGGGCAAGCCGTGTTGGTGGATGGCGGCGCAGTGCATTCGCTGCTGTAGCCATCCCCATTCTCCTTATCGCAGCGATCCGACATGAGCCAAATTGCCGAAACCCAGTGGATCTGGCGCGATGGTGCGTTCATCCCGTGGGCGGATGCCACCATCCATGTGCTGAGCCATTCCGTGCAGTTCGGCTCGTCCGCGTTTGAAGGGGTCCGTGCGTACAGCACGCCGCGCGGTCCGGCCATCTTCCGTCTGCGCGAGCATCTCACACGACTGATCATGTCGTGCAAGATCTATCGTATGGAGGTGCCCTATACGGTCGATCAGCTTATTGCGGCGTCGCGTGAACTGATCGTCCGCAACGGTGTCGAGTCCTGCTATCTCCGGCCGATGGTCGTGCGCGGCTACGGTACGGCGGGCATGGTGCCCACGGGTGCACCGATCGAAGTCTATCTCCCCTGCTGGCCGTGGGGCACGTATCTGGGCGCCGGCGCGCTCGAAAACGGCGTGGATGCCTGCATCTCGTCGTGGCATCGCGTGGAGCCGAACACGATTCCCGCGATGGCGAAGATTGCCGGCAATTACCTCAGCGGCCAGCTCATCAAGATGGAAGCGATGGCCAATGGCTACGCCGAGGGCATTGCGCTGAGTCCGAGCGGCATGGTGAGCGAAGGTTCCGGGCAAAACGTGTTCGTCGTGTCGGGTGGCACGATCGTGACCACGCCGCTTGACGGCACGATCTTGGGTGGCATCACGCGTGACACGATCATGACGCTGGCGCGCGAGGCGGGCATCCCGGTGCGCGAAGCGCACATTCCACGCGAGATGTTGTACATGGCCGACGAAGTGTTTTTCACCGGCACGGCGGCTGAGATCACACCGGTGCGTAGCATCGACCGGATTACGATCGGGGCCGGCAAACCGGGACCGATCAGCACGATGATGCAGAAGCAATATCTCGACATCGTCCACGGTCGCGTCGATGACACGCACGGCTGGCTGACGCATTGTCGCGATTGAGGGCGCTCGCGTGAACGGCGGGAGCAACCAGTGGCGCTGACATCGACCATGTACGCGCTCGAAGTGGCGCTGGCGAACGTCGATCGCGGCGTGTACGAGTCACTCGAGTTCCGCATGGCCATGCACCCGTCGGAATCGCCGGAGTACTTCGTGTCGCGGCTGCTGGCCTACTGTCTCGAATACAGCGAGGGCATCGCCTTCTCCCGCGGTATTTCCGACCCGGATGAGCCGCCACTGAGCGTGCGTGATCTGACTGGCAGCCTGAAGGTGTGGATCGAGCTCGGCGCACCCGATGCCGCCCGGCTGCACAAGGCCAGCAAGGCGGCGCCCCGTGTGGTGATTTACACGCATCGCGATCCGGCGCAGCTGTGGCGGCAGTGGGAAGGGGAGAAGATTCATAAAGCCGAACAGATCGAACTGTATGTGTTTGAGCGTGAGCTGATCGACGCCATCGCGGAGAAGCTCGATCGGCGTATGAAAGTCGAGTTATCGGTGACCGATGGGACGATCTTTTTCAACATCGCCGGCTCGACGCTGAGTGGTACGATACAGCGACTCTCGGTGCGTTGACTCGGTATGCTCGGCCCCCACGCCATACGGGGGGCGGGGCTACCTTCCTTGCATGCGCGCACAGATTTCCGGAACATCGTTCGGCTGGTTGGCACCCGCCGTTGTCCTGCTCGCCGGATGCGCTGCCATCACGCGCGCTCCGACCACGGTGGCCGACCTTCAGCGCGACGCGGTCTCGATCGAGACTCAGCATAGCGCCCTGCGCGACACGGTGATTGAGCGGCTGGTGCGACGCGTGGCGAAGCGGGGCGATCGCACGGTGGATGTGCTGATGCTCTCCGGCGGTGGTCAGAACGGCGCGTTCGGCGCGGGTTTTCTGCGCGGTTGGAAGCAACGCACCACCGATTCGATGCCGCGCTTTGATCTCGTGACCGGCATCAGCACCGGCGCCCTGCAGGCGCCGTACGCACTGATTGGTACGCGCAGCGCGATCGATACGATCACCGCGCTGTACGCCCGCGCCGCCAAGAGCTTCGCGCCGACATTCGATTGGTGGTTCTGGATTCACCCAACTGGCGGACTGGTGAACACGAAGCGTTTCGATCGGACCATCGCTCAGACCTTCAACGGCCCACTCCGCGAGGAGTTGCAGGCCGCCTTTGCGAATGATCAACAGATCGTGTTCGGGACCACAGACTTCGATCTCGGGATCGGTCGGATGTGGTCGCTGGCCGACGAGTTGGGAGCCGCCGGCTCCAGTACCGGCTCCAGTACCGGCTCCGCCGACGTGCGCACACAGCAGCTGCTCAAGGGAGCGACCGCGATCCCCGGCATCTTCCCGCCGGTCATGATCGACGGGCACCTGCAGGCCGACGGCGGGGTGATCGAGAATATCCTGCCGTTGCTCACCTTCGAGGACTACACGCGCTTCGGACAGCGCCTGCAGGCTCGCGGACTCACGGATATCACCGTCCGCGTGTGGGTCATCATGAATCTGTGGACGCACGCTGAGCCAAAGGTCATGAAGCCGTCGGCGCGACGCGCCATCAGCAGTCGCTCCACCGCGCTGCTCTTCTACGCGCATCAGCCGTCCACGCTGGCGGCGCTCGACAATCTGTCGCGTGCGGTCAGCGATCGGGTACCGGGTCTGCGTATGCAGGTACGAGTGGCCGCCATTCCCAGTGCGGAGTCGGTGTACCCGGGTGCCAACGCGCTCTTCGAGCGTCGCTTCATGCAGCGTCTCGATTCTCTGGGGTTCAGCAGGGCGCAAAGTGCGACGCCGTGGGACGCACGCACGCCTAGCGCGTTCATCCGCCCAGACGTGTCCCCCCGTTTGCGTTAGAATGCAGCGACCACGCCCGCTTCGATCTTTCCTCCCGCTTCTGCCGCCGTGTCCGACGACGTAGTGCTCGATTCCGCTCTCAGTTCCGCGCTCGATGTCGTTCGTGCGGAGCCGCTGTGCGCGGAAACACCGGCGCGGTTGCTCTCAGCGTCGATTACGCCGGCGACCAGTGTGTATGTCCGCAGCAACTTTGCGCTGCCGCCGCTCGACGCGACGCACCGGATCGACGTCGGTGGTGCGGTGCAGACGCCTTTCTCGATTTCACTGCCGGAACTGGCCGCGTTGCCGCAGCGCCACGTGACGGTCACGCTGGAGTGCGCCGGTAACGGCCGCCTTGGAATGGACCCGGTACCCCCCGGTGAGCCCTGGCGCTTCGGCGCCGTAAGCACCACGACCTGGTCGGGCGTCTCGCTGCGTACGCTGATGGAGCGCGCTGGTGTCGCGCCGGATGTCGTGGAAATCCTTGGGGTCGGTGCCGACGCCGGGCCGCGCGATGACGCTGATGAGACCGATGGCGACGTACGCTTCGCGCGATCGCTGCCGATCGCCGATGCGATGCATCCGGACACGATCGTGGCGACCCACATGGCCGGCGAGCCACTGTCGGTCGATCACGGGGCACCGGCTCGCCTGATCGTACCGGGATGGTATGGCATGGCCAGTGTCAAATGGCTCACCCGTCTCGACGCTCTGACGACCCCATTCGCCGGCTACTTTCAGCGGCAACGCTACGTCTACGACGTGGACGGCACGGTGGAGCCCGTGCGTCGCGCCTTGGTGAAGTCGATGGTCACGTCACCGATTGACGGTGGACACTGCGCGCGTACCGTGACGGTGCAGGGATGGGCGTGGTCAGGCGCGGGCGCGATCGCGCGCGTGGAGTTGGCGGTGAACGACGCGCCGATCTGGATCGAGGCCGCTCTGGGCACGCCAGTTTCGGCGTATGCGTGGACGCCGTTCGAGGCGGAGCTGATGCTGCCGGATGCGGCCACGGCGACCATCTGGAGTCGTGCGACGGATGCAGCGGGGAACACGCAGCCGGAGCGGATTCAGTGGAATCGGTTGGGGTATGGGAACAACGCGGTGAGAGGAATTGAGGTGGGAGTTGGGTGAAACTGCTCGGGGCGCTAGGAGTGAGGGGCGCTAGGAGTAAGGGGCGCTAGGAGTGAGGGGCGCTAGGAGTAAGGGGCGCTAGGAAGTACGGGCGCCAGGAAGTACGGGCGCCAGGAAGTACGGGCGCCAGGACGTACGGGCGCGCGGCGCCGGGAACGTCTGATTCGATCACTGCGAACTCGCAGCGCTCTCGCCGCGCCATCTCGATCAGGCCATCGCGCGCCGGTCGGTTTGACGCCGCTCGGCAGCGCCGCCATCAAAATTGTGGGAGACGTGGCCGCCGCGATGTTTGAGGAAGTCGTCGAAATCATCGCGTCGATGTTTCCTTCGTCGGGCCCGTGCTGGCGGCACTACTGCCGTCCGGTCATTATCGTTGAGCATGACGAGCACAGCCGCTGACGACCGCCCTGCTGAGGACCTCGCGATCCGGCACGCCACGGCGGCCGATGCTCGAGCGTTGTCTGCATTTGCCGCGCACGTGTTTCAGGACACATTCGCGCCCGACAATGACCCGATGCATCTGCAGGTCTATCTGCGCGACGCGTTCACGCTGGAGAAACAGGCTGCGGAAATTGCCGACCCGTTGTGTGTCTGTCTCATCGCCGACGTCGGCGAAACGATGGCCGGCTATGCGCTCCTGCGAACCGGTGCGTCCCACCCCGATGTCGCGGGTGACCAGCCGGTGGAGCTACAACGCTTCTACGTAGACCACGCCTGGCACGGCCGTGGCATCGCCTCGCGACTCATGGCGGCGTGCGTTACGGCGGCCGGTGGGCGCGGCGGGGCCACCATGTGGCTTGGCGTGTGGGAGCGGAATACGCGGGCAATCCGCTTCTATTCGAAACAAGGATTCACCGATGTCGGCTCGCAGAAATTCCTGCTCGGCACCGATCTCCAGACCGACCGCGTGATGGTGCGGTCGGTCGCGAACTAACTGAGTCTAGCGATCAGCGCTTGCGCTGAGGCACGGGAGCCGTCGGGACGTCCATCTCGTTCGTCAGATGGCCGACGCCGCGATGGCACGTCACGCACGTCGTCTTCGGACGCGGTTCGTCGAGCTCTTTCACTTTAGCGATGTACTTCGAGTCGATGTCGCGCTGCATTTTGATCATCTGCAGCGCAATCTGCTTGTCCTTTCTGGCGTCGCTCGCGTAATCCTTGTTGTCCATATGACAACCGGTGCAATTGACGCCCAGACCGCGGCCGAACTGTTCGTCCATCATGGTAACGAACTCTTTGGCAGGCATCGTCTTGTGCAGTTTCACATTCTTGAACACGGTGCCGGCGGGTTCGTTTTCACGACCCGCAATCGTGGCCATCAGCTCAGCGACGGCTTCACGGCGCAGCGTATCGAGCTTCATAGGCGTGGGGGGTACCCGACGGGGGCCTTGCGGGCGCGCCGGCGCGCCGCCTTCCGCCGAAGCGATGGGACGCGCTACCTGGACCGCCCCTTCCTTGGCGCCACGGGCGCACGCGACCGCCGACCCGAGCACTGCTACCGACAACACAACCCACGACCGCATACGGCCTCCAAGGCTCCACGCGAGGTTCGAACGACTGACTACCGTAAATGTACGTAGGCGCGGCGCCGCTAGCGCTTCTTCGCCAGGATGGTTCCGCGGCAGGTGATCGCGCCGCAAGCGCACGGAAAACGCTTCTTGGCGGCCGGCGTATGGCGCTCCGGGAGGATATAGGCGTAGTCGTAGACCAACTCCTCGCCCACTTCGATGTCATGGATGGCGTCGATCCAGATCCGGCCGTCATCGATGACGGCGTCGCAGTTGGGGGCGCAGGAGTGGTTCAGAAACCGGGCCTCGTTCCCGGTCACGGCCGCATCGACCACGACTTCGTCGTCGATGGCGAAGAGATACGTGTGGTGACGCTCGCCAATCACATCCGGGTAGCGCGCTTCGGCCGCGTCGGGGGTTAGCCGCTCGCCGGCGTACTCGATGATGCGCGTGCCGGCCTCGATCGGGCGGGTGGCGTAGCCCCCGAAGCCCTGAATCGGCGAGTGGCGGACCTCAAACGGAAGTGATGTGTCGGTCATGATGACTGACAATCTCGCCTAAATCCCCCGGCGATACCACATCTCGGGTCTGGAATAGGATAGATTTCAGATCTCAACAGGAGATTTGACATATGAAACAGCCGGACGAGCGCGATGTCGCCGCACGGAACAGCGAGCGCGACGTCAGCGAAACCGGATTCGCGGCGCTCGGACTCGACCCCCGCATAGCCTCGGCGCTTGCTGCGCTCGGCTACGAAGAACCGACACCTGTTCAGCGCGCCGCGATTCCGCCGCTGCTGGAAGGTCGTGATGTATTGGCCCAGGCGGCCACTGGTACCGGCAAGACGGCCGCGTTTGCGCTGCCGTTGTTGAGCCGCGTGAATACGAGTGCGAAGGGTAGCGAGCGCACGTCCGCGCTGATCCTTGTACCAACGCGTGAACTCGCCATGCAGGTAGCGGAAGCAGTGCATCGCTACGGCAAGCCGCTGGGCGTTAGCGCACTCGCCGTGTACGGCGGCTCGTCGATGGAGATGCAGGTGCGCGCCCTCAAGCGCGGCGTCGACGTGGTGATCGCGACGCCCGGACGGGCGCTCGATCACATTCGTCGTCATACGCTGCAAATGACGTCGCTCAAGACGGTCGTGCTGGACGAAGCCGACGAGATGCTCGACATGGGCTTCGCGGAAGATCTCGAGGCGATTCTCGAGGCCACGCCGAAGACGCGTCAGACGGCGCTTTTCTCGGCTACCCTGCCGCCGCGCATCGCGAGCATTGCGAAGCGTCAGTTGCGCGATCCCGTGCTCGTTACGATCGATCGCGAAGTCGTCCCCGCCGGCGAAGCGGCGCGCGTGCGTCAGGTGGCATACATCGTACCGCGCGCGCACAAGATGACGGCCCTCGCGCGCGTGCTCGACATCGAGCAGCCCACGAGCGCGATCGTGTTCTGCCGCACGCGCACCGAAGTGGACGAGCTCAGTGAAACGCTGATGGCGCGCGGGTTGCGCGCCGATGCGTTGCACGGTGGACTGAGCCAGGACCAGCGCGATCGCGTGATGACGAAGTTCCGCACCAAGAAGACCGATCTGCTCATCGCGACGGACGTTGCGGCGCGTGGTCTCGACGTGAAGCACGTGTCGCACGTGGTGAATTTCGATGTGCCGGCCGACGCCGAGTCGTACGTGCACCGCATCGGCCGCACGGGTCGTGCTGGTCGCGAAGGCGTGGCCATCACGCTGGCCGAGCCGCGCGAGCATCGTTTGCTGCGCAACATCGAACGCATGACCAGTCAGCGGATCGAGATCGCGCAGGTACCCACGGTGGACGATCTGCGCGCGCATCGCCTGGAGCTGGTGCGTACTACGCTGCGCGAGACGATCATGGAAGGCAGCCTCGACAAATTCCGCAGCATCGTGGAGTCGCTGGCCGATGAGTTCGACGTGATGGACATCGCCGCCGCCGCTGTGAAGCTGTTCGATTCGCAGGACGAGTCAGAGGAGCAGGATATCCCGGCCGTGCAGCCGCGTTCGGACGATCGAGGTTCGCGCGACAGCAGTCGTGGTCGTGACGGCGCGCGTGAAGGCGCGCGTGAAGGTGGTCGTCCGAGCCGCGGTGGCGAAGACGAAGCACCGCGCGCCGCGAAGGCCGCCAAGCGTGCGAAGCCGGAGTGGAGTGTCGCGCGGTTGTGGGTCGGTGCGGGTCGCAAGCTGAAGATGCGTCCGGGCGATCTCGTGGGTGCGATCGCGAATGAAGTCGGTATCGACGCCAGCGTGATTGGCGCCATCCAGATCGCCGACGGCTACAGCACGGTCGAGGTTCCGGAGGAGATCGCCGAGGATATCATCACGGCACTGCGCAACACGACGATCAAGGGCAAGAAGGTGTTGGTGCGGCGCGATCGGATGCGCTAAACGCTGCGCTAAACGCGGTGCTGAACACGATCCCACGATAGAACGGAGGCCGGCCGACGAGCGATCGTTGGCCGGCCTCTGCCGTTCGGAGATGGAATTCGTGTGGAATTCGTGTGGAATTCGTGCGCTACTCTCGTACCGGCAGCTGGTCCTCGCGTGCTTCGGCGCGCGCGAGTTCCCGGTCACGACTCGTGCTCAGTAGTCGGTGCGCGGTGGTGCCGGTGATCAGTCGCACGCCACGCTGGTAGGTGACGTACTGATACGCCCATTGCACGAACACCGTGAGGCGATTGCGGAGTCCGGCGAGATACAGGATGTGAATGAAGAGCCAGGCGAGCCACGCGATGTTGCCCTGCAACTTCACTGAGCCGATCGACGCAACGGCACGATGCCGACCGATGGTGGCGAGATCGCCTTTGTTGAAGTAGCGGAAGGGCGTGCGCGGGGTGCCGCGGAGATCGTGTAGAATGGCCTGTGCCGCGTGCGCCCCCATCTGATTGGCCGCCGGAGCAACGGCCGGTACCGGAGTGCCGGCGTCGGTGAGAACGGAGGCGATGTCCCCGACGGCAAACACATGGCGGTCGCCGGGCAAGGCGAGGTCCGGTCCCACGACCACGCGCCCAGCGCGATCGAGCGGGGCGGCGAGTTGCTTGCCGAGTGGTGAGGCCTGATTGCCGGCCCCCCAGAACACGGTGTGCGCGAAAATTCGTTCGCCTGACGCGACCGTCACACCGGCGTCGTCCACGTTGGTGACGGCCGTGTTGGTGCGCACGTCCACGCCGAGGTCACGCAGGTCGCGCTCGGCACGTGCGCTGAGCGATTCGGGGAACTGCGGCAACAACCGCGGGCCAGCTTCCAGCAGCACGATACGCGCCGTCGCGGGATCGATGCGCCGGAAATCGTTCTTCATCGCCTTGCGCGTGATCTCGGGAATCATGCCGGCCAGTTCGACGCCGGTGGGGCCACCGCCCACGATCACGAAGGTGAGCAGGGCCTCGCGCTGTCCTTCCGCGCTGGCGCGCTCGGCCGCTTCGAAACTGAGCAGAAAGCGGCGACGCATTTCGAGCGCGTCTTCGATGCTCTTGAGGCCCGGAGCACTACCCTCCCATTCGGGATGCCCGAAGTAGGCGTGCCGCGCGCCGCTGGCCACGATGAGATAATCCCACGCGACGATGCTGCTGCCGCCGTCGAGCGTGAGCGTATGCTGCGGCACGTCGATGCTGTGCACCTCCGCCATGATCACCGTAGCATTCGGCTGATCGCGGAGCATCCAGCGAATCGGTACCGTGATGTCGGCCGGATTGAGCACCGCCGTCGCGACCTGATACAACAGTGGCTGAAACAGATGGTGATTCGTACGGTCGATGAGCGTGATCCGTACATCGGCCTTGGCGAGCGTGCGCGCGGCGGTGAGTCCCGCGAAACCGCCACCGACAATGACCACATGCGGTCGCGGGTCGGTAGCGTGCATGCTGGTAAAACGCGTACTGGTGTTCGGTTCAGCCTTCACGACGTGCCCGGTGATGGAGCGAGTGGATACTCGTGCCCGACTACTTCGTCCAGAAGATTAAGCTGCCGCAGCCGCCGAGTCCCGGCTGGAACTGGGCGGGAACCTGACCGGCCCTGTATACCTCGATGCCCGCGATGTCGTTGGGACGGATGAAACCGTCCAGATCGCCTGAGGTGAGGCCGTTCATCCATTGCCCGTTGATGTAGATGGCTGGCTCACAGCGGTCTGTGAAGATGCCGCGCATCATCACCTTTTCCTCGGCGTCCATTGTACGATCGAGAAAGACTCCGGGCACCGAGCGAAAGATCTCCGACGTGACGAACGGTTGCCGTACGGCGATATCGCTGGGCGTCAGGTAGCGACCCATATTCGAGCGACGACGCTCCTGAAAGCCCACCAGATTCATGTCCACGGTGCGTGCGGCGCTGATCTTCATGGTGTCGAGCACTGACTTGAACGTCGCGAGCGCAAAGCGCATAGGCGCGATGCTGTCGATGATGTCTACGGCGCGACGTTCGGGATAGTAGCCGACCGCGCGTACTTCAAGCATACGCGTTCCCGGCGGCGCGTCGATCAGCGTCCACTCGCCGCGCGCATTGGTACGTGTCTGCGGCCCCCCCACGATGCTGATTTGCGCGTCGGCCAGCGGACGGTCCTCGGCGGTGGTTCGTACCACACCGCCAAGTCGTCCGTCGCCCACATGTAGCTTCCGAGTGCTGTCGCCGGCGGTGGCTACCGTACGTGCGGGACCAAGGTACAGTTCCCGCCGCTGAAAGCCCGTGGCTGGCACTTGGACTTCGATCATCGCGGTGCTGTCGGCGCCGCGAGTGGCCATAAGCATCATGACGCCGGGGCCGGGCACATTGCAGATAGAGAACCAGCCGCTCTCGCGGGTGATCGCCGTTCGCCGTGGCATGCGTCGCGTTACACCGCCCTGACCGAACGTCAGCTCAATCCATTCGGCGATCACGGTCACGCCGGGTGCTGCCGTCCGTCCGCGTGCGTCGCGCACGGAGCCGATCAACACCGCGCCGGCGCCCGGGCCCGATGGTGCGCCGCAGATCGCGGTGCGCAGTCGCTCGGGAGAGGGCACGGCCAGATCCGACCGAACGGCCCCCGCTCCGGTGACGGCCACGGCACGCGCGATGGGTTCGAGGCCAAGCGAGTCGAGCATCGGGTGAAAGAAGCCGATCGTGTAACGACCCACCGGTACGTTGTCGAAGCTGTATCGGCCCGTGGAGTCGGAGACGATGGTACGGCCGAAGTTGGCGAGCGTGTCCGCCGCCACCAGTTGGACGACCGCTCCGGCGAGTGGACGGGCGGCGACGCTGTCGTGCACCATGCCGTACACCATCGCGTTTGCCGAGGCCTTAGCTTCTCGCGGGGATGGCGTCGCACGTTGCGCCACAGCGGGCGCGGCGTATGTCGCGGACAGCAGCGCCGTGAGTGCAATGCCCAGTCGTCGTTGGAATGGCATCAACGGGTAGAGTCTCAGGGGGTAGGGCGCGAAGCGGCCGGAGGTCGAACGGGACCAAGCCCACGAACGTTAATCCACAGCGTTGCGCGCCGACTACCGTCACCCGAGTGTAGCGCCTGTGGTCCTGACCCGCCATCTCTTCTCGTTTCCGCCGAGCGCACCGCTGCCGATGACACTGTTTCCGCAGGGTTGGACCCATTATCTCGTTGGTGGTCTTACGATTGGCCTCGGTGTCGGCGTGCTGTTCGCACTGACCGGGTTGATCGGGGGCATGAGCAGTGTCTACTCGTCAACCTGGTCCTTCATGGTGCGCCGCCCGTTCTTTCAGGAGCCGCGCCTGGTGAGCAGCCGCGTGTGGCGTCTGGCGTACGCGGCCGGTCTGATCGTCGGGGCATTCGTGTGGTGGCTGGCGTTCGGCGACGGGGTGCGCGTCGTGGTGTCAATTCCACCATGGCAGCTCGCCCTTGGCGGTGTGCTGGTGGGATACGGCGCACGGATGTCGCGCGGCTGCACCTCGGGACATGGGATCTGCGGGCTGGCTTCGCTCAAGCTGCCGTCGTTGCTGGCCGTCCTGACGTTCATGACGACCGCCTTTATTACGGCGAATCTGCTCGCGCGCGTTGGGGGGAGCTGAGACGATGCTGAAGTCAGCGCTTGGTGCCGGTGCCCTGTTCGGATTCGGTCTCGCCTTCTCCACCATGATACAGCCACGCGTGGTGCTCAGCTTCCTGCGTTTTCAGGATATGGGGCTGATGCTGGTACTGGGTGGTGCCGTGGTGGCGACCTTTCTCGCGTATCGCTTCGTGCCCAAACTGCTGAAGCGGCCACTGCTAAGCGGTAGCTTCGGCGCGCACGAGTCGGTGATGGATCACTCCACGATCGTCGGGGCGGCGATTTTTGGCATTGGGTGGGGCATCACCGGCGTGTGCCCCGGGCCGGCAATCGCGGGTCTTGGCGCCGGCAGCTGGGAATTGCTCTACGCGATCGCGGGGATCGCGCTTGGTGCGTTGCTGCAGGGGCTGATGGCGGGGCGGTCTACGAACGCTCGTCGGAACTGATCACGCGGAGGCGCTGGGCACGCAGAGAGCGCAGAGAGCGCAGAGAACGTACGACACGTTTTGCTCTGCGACTCTGCGTTCGCGGCACCCCTGCGTGATCCGTTCTGACTTAGATCGCGGTGAGATACTTCAGCGAGCAGTAGCCTTCCTCGCCGTTGGCCGAGCGCACCAGTGCCCACTCAGAGTTGTACTTACTGAGCAACGTGACCACCGATTCGTGCGCCGCCTTACCGATGATCGGCTGATCGGTACCCGGCCCTTTGCGGATGTTCAGGTTGGAGCTCTGCGTCGTGACCTTGAGACGCGTTGATGGGGCGGTCGGAGAGACGTCGAGATTGAGCACGAGGTCCCCACTGCGAAAGTCGGGGTCGATCTTGTCGTAGATGCCCCACAGTTGGTCTTTCGCTTCGCCGCTCGGGACGACGCCGTCGATGTAGAGCACGTTGTCCTGTGTACGTACGGCGAGGTTAGAAACGCCACTCGCGTTCGCGGCCGTGATGAGCTCGGCGTACTTGGCTTCAAGCGTGGTCATTTCTTCACCGTGGCCTTATTGCTGATCTTCTTGGGATTGAGCGCGGAGAGTGCCTGCATGGCCAGCGGCAGATCGGCCTTCTTGATCTCGCCGTTGAGTGTCACCACACCGTCACTGATCGTTGCCGTGAGGGTGGGGAAGGCGGCGAGTGCGGCCATCACGCTCGTGCGAAGCGCGTCATCGGGAGAGATCACGACCGGCGGCGCGATGGTCGAACTGTCCGCGACCGACTTCACACCCTTCACGGCCGCGATCGACGCGACGGTCGCGGTGCGTGAGGCTTCATCGGCGAACTGGCCGGACACGGTGGCGACACCGTTGGTGACTGCGACCGAAATCCCGGGCGCGCCGGCGATCGCCGTGTCGGCGGCGGCCTTGATGTCGGCATCCTTCGGCCCACAGGCGACCAACACGAACGCAAGCGACAACGTGACGGCGGAGACGGCCCGTCGTGTGCGTATCATAGCTGACATAATTGTCGTACCCCTTTGAATTGAAGAAACGTCGTGGTGCGATGGAAACGCCCACCCTAATGAACACGCACGTAATCTGCCACGAAGCAAGCAGACTGAGCTATTTGGGTTCAGCAGTTAGCTGAGTACCTGGGCGGCCGGCCCCTGCTCGGTGATCGTGCCGTGCGAGAGCACCACGACGCGATCGGCATAGCTTCGCGCAAATTCGGCGTCGTGCGTCACGATCAAGAGGCCACGTCCCTGAGCGGCGAGTGTGCGGACGGTTTCACCGAGCGCGGCACGACGCGCGGGGTCGAGCGCCGACGTGGGTTCGTCCATCAAGAGCAGCTGCGGGTCGGGGGCCAACGCGCGCGCAATCGCCACGCGTTGTGCCTCGCCGCCGGAGAGCTGCCGCGGATAGGCGTTCGCGCGGGCGGATACGCCCAGTGATTCGAGTAGTCGTGTGGCGGTGGCGGCGGCGACGTCGCGCGACTGTCCGAGCGCGTGAATCGGGGCCAGCATGACGTTCTCGAGCGCGGTGAGATGCTCGAACAATGCATGGCTCTGGAATACCACCCCCACGCGACGACGCAGCGCACGGAGCTGCGACTCCGGTGGCAGGGCCCCGGGCGCGAGGGATACGCCCCCGATCTCGACCGTGCCGGACGAGAACGGCTGCAGCGCGGCCACGACACGCAGTACCGTCGTCTTACCGGCGCCCGATACCCCCATCACCGCGCACACCTCGCCGGCGTCAACGTCGAGATCGAGTCCGCGCAGGATAGCCTGCTGACCGCGAACGGCGTGCAGCGCGCGCACGCGCAACGTACCAGTCCTCGGCGCGCGAGTGATATCGTCGCTCACGAGAGTTTCCATCGCTGTTCGAGGCGACCGGCCATGCGCGAGAGTGGCAGCGACATCGCGAGATACACGATCGCGCAGAGTGCGCCAGGGATCGCCCAACTTCCGGCGTTTGTCGCGTAGATCGCTGTCTGCTTCGTGAGTTCGACCACGGTGATCACCGACACGAGCGACGA
>JBBQAK010000154.1:0-8501 GCA_038316215.1 Gemmatimonadales bacterium
ACTCGCGCTGCTCATGCTCTTCGCGCTGACCGCCTGTCTCGAAGCCATCCAGCAACACCGCTTCCCAGTCGACCTCATCGTCGCCGGTTTTCTCCGGCTCAGACTCCACGGTCGTTTGCGGCTCGGCCAGATCCTTCGCCACCGGGACTTAGTCGGCGTCCGGTGACTCGTCGTCTTCGTCCTCGGGCTCGACCAGCTCGAGGAACGGATTGGTGAGGAGTTCCTGCTTGAGGTGCTGCTGGAGGTCCAGCAAGGGCATGTACAGCAAGTCCATCGCCTGATACAGGCGTGGATTGACCTTCAGCTCCTGCCGGAGTCCGGTACTCTGTTGGAGACCTGGCCTCATGACGTCACCACCTCATCATCAGCTTCAGCGAAGCGCGCGCGGAGTCGCGCAGTGAGCGTCGGCCCCAAATAGATCTCTGCAACCGTATCATCAAACACCAGTTCACGCACGGTGCCGGAGACTTTCACCTGCCCATCGAACATGATGTACGCCCGGTCGACAATGTCCAGCGTTTGTTCGACATTGTGGTCACTGATGAGTACGCCGATGCCACGGTGGCGCAGTCCCGCGACGATGGTCTGGATGTCGTGCACTGCGATCGGATCGACACCGGCAAAGGGCTCGTCGAGCATCATGAACTTCGGCTGCGTCACCAACGCGCGCGTGATCTCCAGACGACGGCGTTCACCGCCGGAGAGCTGAAAGGCACGGCTGTTCCGCAGGTGCTTGATGCTGAGTTCATCGAGCAGCGTCTCCAGACGTTCCTTCCGTTCGGCTGCGGACAGCGGAAGCGTTTCCAGGATCGCCAGAATGTTCTGTTCGACCGTCAGCTTCCGGAAGATCGACGGTTCCTGCGAGAGATACCCGATGCCATGACGCGCGCGCTGGTACATCGGCATGCCGGTGATATCCTGGCCATCGAGTTTGATGCGCCCTGACTGGGGCTCGATGAGTCCGACGAGCATATAAAAGGTCGTGGTCTTGCCCGCACCGTTCGGCCCGAGCAGTCCGACGATCTCTCCTTGTGCCACGTTCAGGGCGACGTCATTCACGACGCGACGACCGCGGTACGCTTTCACGAGTCCCTCCGCACTCAGCACCGAATCACCGGTGACGGGCAGGCTGGCCGCGGGCGTGGGGGCGCGACCTACCCGAGGATACTCGCCGGTCGCCCTGAGTTGACGGGCCAGATCGGCGCGATGGGCGCGCAGCGCCGACCAGCGTGCGGGGACGATCTGCACGGTGGACTCGGGCGACGAGAGGCCGTGCGCCGGACTCTCAAGGATCTTCCCCGCCGCGAGACGGGGCAGAAGCTCCGCGGCGAGATGGGCGCGGACCTCGTCCATCGGCAGGCGCGTGCCATCGTCATGCTGCTCGATGTACCGGCCGGCGATCGCATGCAGCGCCGCCGAGCCGTGCGCGTCTGCCGCCTCAATGACCGCTCCGAGGGCCAACGCCATCGACCGATCGCCGTGCACGACGCGATCGACCAACGCGAGGGTCTCCTCGAGCGACGTCGGCGTGGGCGATACGGAATCGGTCATGACGGTCGGCGGGAGATGGTGACGACGGCAGAGGGCAGCGGGGTAAACAGCGGAGCGGGAGGCTTCGACGGAGGGACAGCTGGCGCAACCGGAGGCTTTTTGCCGGGTGGCAGCTTCACGGTGCTGTCCGCAAGACTGTCCGGCGCCGGTTCGAGATACACACCCGATGCGGAGGAATCTACTCGAACATCCCGCACGGAGCCTGTGTCGAACTGCACGGAGATGCGCTGGCCGCGCACGTAATTGAGGGCTGGAGGCGCGTTGGGCCCCTTCTTCGAGGCAATCTGGAAGAGCGAGCTGGCGTTCCCGAAGGCACGGATCTCCTTGATTCGCGTCTGCTTGGTCGTGTCGCCGGGCGCCTGCGCGGTATCGAAATACGCAAAGAGACTGTCGCCGCGCAGCATGTCGCGATCCGTCGATTTGATCTTGAGCGTATCCGGCACTCCCTTCGCGACCGCACCACCGATCGCGCGCACCTCACGCGGACGTTGATCGGTGAGCACGATGCGCATCGAGTCGGCTTCCACGTCCTGCTGCGGCGTCTGAGCCTGCGCCCGACCTTTGCCGAACGCGTACGCTTCGTCAATCTTCTGATCCTTAAGCCGAAGATCAATGCGTTCTGCATTGATCACCAGATCCTTGTTCGTCGCCGTTGCGCTGTGCAACGCAAACACACGATTGAGCTTCTTGTCGGTGGTGAACAGGTCGATCGTGTCGCCGTTCAGCGTGAACGCCTGCGATGTGTCCAGGCTGCGAATGCGCGCCGCGCGCACGAGCCGCGCCAACTGGGTCGTCTTGTTGTACGCGAGCGAATCAGAACGCCCGATGATCTTCTCGCGCGTGATGATGACATCGCCCCATCCCAATACCAACGTGTCACCGACATCCTCAAAACGGTCGGCCGTCACGATCGTCGGTTCGCTCGGCTTCCCAGTGCTGTCCTTCTCGATGAGCTGGGCGGTCGGCCGGTTCGGCGCCACCAGCTTCGCCACCGGACGCCCCGGCATGACCCGGTAATACTCAATGTTCGGTCCACTAAATGTGCTGCCCGTCGCGAGCTGCGTGGCCACCACGCCGCCATCCGCGAAAAGGCGGCCTTCACGCGTGAAGTACGTCGCATGCGCCGCCGTCACGCGCAACTTGTTCGGCTCCTCGTACACGACATTGCCGTACATGTTGACGATACCGGCCGACTCGAACTGCTCCGCGCTGTCGGCGCTGATCCGGTTGTTCTCACCCTGACACCGGCCGACAAAGCCTCCGCCGATAAACGTGTTGGCGGTACTGTCCGGGAGCCGGGCATACAGCAGCCGGGTCTCCGGCGGACTGTCGGCGAAGTCGAGCACGCAGTTCCGGCTCGTGGCCGACGACGTGGGCTTTTTAGGGGGACGCTTGGCGGCGGCGGCGAGGCTGTCACGCCGGGCAACGCTGCGTGCGAGGCTGTCCGCGGTCGCCGCACTATCCTTGCCCGCGGCCTTCGCCGCCCCCAGCAGCGAGTCCGCGCGCACTGAATCGGCACGTACCGAATCGGCCCGCACACCGGCCCGGACCGCACTGTCGGACACCGCGATCGTCGAGACGGGCGCGACCGACGTTGCGCCACGGCGCGCGCCACGGCACCCGGCGAAGATTGCCAGCAGCGAGACAGTACCGAGTACCGTGAGGGCGCGAGTTCGCGAGCGTCGAGGAGTCACGCGCTACTTGTTGGGAATCTTGACGGGCGCGAGGCCCTTGCAGTTCCGGAGACACCGAAACCTCGTGAGCTGCGGATCGGACTCAAACCCCAGCCCGGTGAACGTGCGGGACGGCTCGTTGAGTACGAACGCACTGTCCGTGAAGATCTGATTCCGCACCTGATCGTACACGAGCTGTGGCGAGGTGAGGCGCTTGCCATCGTCGCGAACGACGACCACGTCACCACGCGCGTCGAGTCGAGAGAGTCGCGAATTGTACGTACCCGCCTTCGCGGTCAGTACGCCATCCTTCAGACCCACCGACGTGTAGAACGTGACGTTGACCCGGCGCAGCTCCATCCGAGTGCCATCGTCGTAGGTCAACACGGTGTCCGCCAACAGCACGCCCTTCGATACGCCCTGATCGGTCAGAAAGATGCGACCGCCGAAGATGATTTGGTCGGCAGAATCGGGGATGATCGACTTCGTGGACTTCGCCTTGACTTGCGTCTTGCCCTTCGTGGTCGGACAGGCTGCGGCTGTCAGCACCAGCGATGCGAGACAGAGCGCCGACATTGAACGCCAGCTCATGCCGCGCCCGCGCGCATCAAGTCGTGCAAATGCACGATCCCGACGAGATGCTCCTGCGCATTCAGCACAGGCATCGCCATGATGCCATGCGTTTCCATACGGTGCACAACCGCACTCCCCAGTTCATGATCGTACGCCATACGTGGCATGGTGGTCATCACCGTTGCCACGGGAACGGACAACACGTCCGCGTGCCGCTCGAGCAAACGCGTCAAATCGCCTGCGGTGACGACCCCCAACACGCGCCCATGTTCCACGACCACGGCGAGACCACGCCGTTCGGCGAGCACAACGATGGCCTCGCGCATCGTGGCGGAGCGATCGAGCACGGGCAACTCCAACGTGACCATGACGTCGCTGACGCGCGTCAGCAACCGGCGGCCGAGCGATCCGCCAGGATGAAACCGGGCAAAATCCTCCGCGCGGAATCCCTTCTCGTCCATCAGCGCCACCGCCAGCGCGTCACCAAGCGCCATCGTGACGGTCGTACTGGTGGTCGGCGCGAGATCGTGCGGACACGCTTCTTCGCGCACCCCGAGGTCGAGCGTGACGTCGGCGTGCCGTGACAAGCGCGATGACCGGTCGGCCGTCATCGCGATCATGTGCACGCCGAGTCGCGACAGCGCGTCGATCAGTCCGAGCAATTCCTGACTCTCGCCACTCTTGGAAATCAGGATGGCGACGTCGTCCGCGCCGACGATGCCGAGGTCACCATGCACGCTCTCCACCGGATGCAGAAACATCGCCGGCGTGCCGGTCGACGTGAAGGTGGCGGCCATCTTCCGGCCGACGAGCCCGGACTTTCCAACGCCGGCGATAATGACGCGGCCACGGCAGCCCGCCAGCACCTGCACGGCGCGCACGAAGTCGTCGCTCAATGTGCGTTCAACGTCGGTGAGCGCCGCCGCTTCGAGCTGCAGCACGCGTCGACCACGTTCGAGGATCCGTTCCGCTGTCATGCGTGCGCGGCCTCATGCGCGGCCTCATGCGCCGTTGATCGGTCGGTCGGTGATTGGGTCGCCGTCGCGCTACGACTCGCGACGTAGCGCTCCACCGCGTCCGTCCACTCGCCGCGCGCGACGAGCAGCGCTTCGGCGAATTCGCGCACCGCGCCGTGCCCGCCATGTGTATGCAACTGCAAATGTGCGGCACGCCGCACTTCGGCCACGGCGTTCCCGACGGCGACGGACAGTCCAACGCGGCGGAGCACTGAGAGATCGGGAAGATCGTCGCCGACGAACGCGACGTCGTCAAGCGTGCAGCCGAACTCGCTGGCGATAGCCGTGAGCGCCGTGAGCTTGCGGGCCTCAGGATCCTGCACCACGGCATCGACACGGAGTTCGCGTGCGCGCTGCGCCACGCTGTCCGACACGCGGCCGGTGATGATGACGACTTTGAGACCGCAGTCACGGAGCAACTGAATGCCGAGACCATCTTGAATGTTGTAGCGCTTCAGCTCGAACGGGAGATCTGTCTCGCCGGCCTTTGCGGAACCGAGATAGACCCCACCGTCGGTCAGGACGCCGTCGACATCAAGACCAACCAAGCGGATGCGTCGCGCGAGCGTACGCTCGATGCGCGGTGCATCGACGACGAGCGGCGGGAGGGCGTCGGCAGCGCCAGACACGTCTGTGCTTATCACGAACGCACGCGATCCCAGATGTCGACTGCGCGTGCCAAGAGATCCCCCAGCTGATCGAGCCGCACCATGTTTGGACCGTCGCTTGGCGCGTCATCCGGAGTGGGGTGCGTTTCGATGAAGAGCCCCTGCGCGCCGGCCGCGATTGCAGCGAGGGTGAGCGGCGGGATGAACTCCCGCGCACCACCGCTCGTGCCGCCCAGGCCCTGCCCCGGACGCTGCACGCTGTGTGTCGCATCGAATATGACGGGAACATCGCACGACTCACGCAGGCGCGCGAAGCTTCGCATATCCACGACAAGGTCGCCGTAGCCGAAGAACGTGCCGCGTTCCGTGACGGCCAGCGCTCCGGCCTCGACCGCGGCAAGCGTGGCACCGGCTTCGACCTTGCGCACCGCGCCGCGCATGCCCTCCGGGTGCATCCACTGGCCCTTCTTCACATTCACGGCCTTCCCCGTCGCGCCAGCCGCCAACAGCAAGTCGGTCTGCCGGCACAGGAAGGCCGGGATCTGCAACACATCCACGACGTCCGCCGCCGTAGCGCATTGCGACGCCTCGTGCACGTCCGTGAGAATCGGTAATCCGGTCGCCGCCCGCACGCGCTCGAGGGCGGCCAGTCCCGCATCGAGACCGGGTCCCCGCATACCCTCGAGATTCGACCGATTCGCCTTGTCGAAGCTGGCCTTGAAGATGATGCCGCCAGGTACGTGCTCGGCCAATCGCGCGAGCGACTCCGCCACGCGCAGGTTGAGCGTGTCGTCCTCGAGCTGGCACGGGCCGGCAATGAGAAAGAGCCGATCCGCGGGAAAGAGCGACGTGGCTATCGGCGCGATGAGGTCGCTCACTGATTCACATGCGCGAACGACGGCTGCACGGCCTGCTCCTGCGCGTGGTGATAGCGCTCGGCCGCCGCCACAAAGCCCGAGAACAACGGATGCGGACGCAGCGGACGCGACTGCAGTTCCGGATGGAATTGGCAGCCGATGAAGTACGGATGCCCGGGTAGTTCGACCATCTCCACCAGCGAGTCGTCTGGGGAAAGACCGCTCAGACGCATTCCGTGCTCGATCAACGTGTCACGATAGCGGTTCGACACCTCGTACCGATGCCGATGACGCTCGCTGACTTCCGGCTGTCCGTACACTTCGGCAGCCTTCGAACCACGCTGGAGTCGGCACGGATACGCGCCCAAGCGCATCGTGCCACCCATGTCGGTCACATCGCGTTGCGAATCCATCAGCGAAATCACGGGATCGCTACACTCCGGGGCGAACTCGCTGGAGTGACTGTCGTCGAGGCCCAGTACGTTACGCGCGAACTCGATGATGGCGACTTGCATGCCGAGACAGATCCCGAAGAACGGAATCGACAACTCACGCGCTGCACGAATCGCCTCGACCATGCCTTCCACGCCGCGTACGCCGAACCCGCCGGGCACGAGCAGTCCGTGATAGTTGGAGAGAATCTCGCGCGCCCGTTCCGACGACGTGAACAGGTCGCTCGAGGTCCACGCGAGATCGACGCCGACATCATTGGCGATGCCGCCATGAATAAGCGCTTCCTGCACGCTCTTGTAGCTGTCGATGTAGTCCGTGTACTTGCCGACGACACAGATCTTCACGCGCGTATGCGGCTTCGTGATGTGCTGTACCATCGTACGCCAGTTCGTGAGATCGGGTGTGGGGGCCGTGAGACGCAGGCGCTCCATCACGCGCTCGGCGAAGCCTTGCTGCTCGAACGACAGGGGAATTTCATAGATGGTCGGCACGTCCGGACTCTCGATGACGGCGCCGAAATCGACGTTGCAGAACAGGGCGATCTTGCGCTTCACGTCGTCCTGCAGCGGCTTCTCGCTGCGGCAGATCAGGAAGTCGGGTTGGATGCCGATCTCCATGAGCTCCCGTACAGAATGTTGCGTCGGCTTCGTCTTCACTTCACCCGCGGCCGCGATGTACGGCACGAGCGTGAGGTGCACGAATAGTGCATTCTCTTTGCCCACCTCGCGACGGAACTGACGGATCGCTTCGAGGAAGGGTAATGATTCGATATCGCCGACCGTACCGCCGACTTCCACGATGACGACATCATTGCCCGGTGCGATGCGCTTGACCGCCCCCTTGATCTCGTCCGTAATGTGCGGAATCACCTGAACGGTAGAGCCCAGGTATTCACCACGACGTTCCTTCGTAATCACGTTTGAGTAAATGCGTCCCGTCGTGATATTATTGGCCTGCGAGAGCGGCCGATCGAGAAAGCGTTCATAGTGTCCAAGATCGAGGTCCGTCTCGGCGCCGTCATCCGTCACGAATACTTCACCATGCTGGAACGGCGACATGGTGCCCGGATCGACGTTGAGGTACGGATCGAGCTTCATCATCGTGACGCGGAACCCGCGTTCGACGAGCAACCGTCCAAGCGACGCGGCGGCGATGCCCTTCCCCAGCGAGGACACGACGCCACCGGTCACGAAGATGTACTTCGGGGTGGTCGTCTGATTCGCGTTCGTATTCTTGGTGGTCATCAGCGAGTTCTCGCTCAGGTGGGACAGGGGAACTGTCGCGTCAGGTGCGTCACGACAGCGTCTGCGTCTGCAAGGTGTTCCAGCGCAAGTTCGCGCGTTCGAGATCGTCTTCCGTGTCGATACCGCCTTCGGCCGCGGGCACGTCGGCCACACCGATCGCGACACCATGCGCCAGCGGGCGTAGCTGTTCGAGACGTTCGACAAGTTCCAGGGGATGCGGCGCCCAACCGACCCACGCCTGCAGGGCATCGCGAGTATACGCGTACACACCGACATGTTGGCGCGCCAGCGTGTGCTGTGAGCCCGCATCCGTAGGATCGCGCAAAAAGGGAATTGGTGCTCGCGAAAAATAGAGGGCGCGGCCGTCATCGCTACGGACGACTTTCACCACATCGGGCTTGGAGAGCGCCGAAACCGGAATGGGGACCGCCGCCGTCCCGATCGGCGCCCGCCCGCCGGTGACGATCGCGACGGCGCCTGCCAGCGCTTCGCGCGTCACAAACGGCTCGTCACCCTGTACGTTCAG
>JBBQAK010000090.1:0-11362 GCA_038316215.1 Gemmatimonadales bacterium
CGATGAAACCCGCCAAGTTCGCCGCATGACCCACGGCTTGCGAAAGTACTACGTCGAAAAAGCCACCCGAGAGAAAACGAAGAGGCGCGACGGATAGCCACCCGTCAGCGCCCCTCCCCTGCCTCCTGCCCCCTGATACCCTCCCTCCTGCTTCCTAAGGAGTAAGGAGTAAGAAGTAAGAAGTAAGAAGTTCTCGCCCCGCCTAGAATATCCTAAGATTGATGTACTTCTTCGGATTCTTCTTCAAATCCATCACCAGCGAATCCACCCGCAGCAACAGCGTATCCAGTCGCGCGTACACCGCCGGATCGTTCAGGAGCTTGGCCGCCGTGCCGTTGCCGTTGCTCACCTTGTCGAGCACCCCCTGTACCTGCACGTTCGTCTGCTTGAACTCGCGGGTGAGTTGCTCGAGCTGCGCCGACGCGGCCTGGAGGTTCTTCACCGTCGAATCCACCTTCGTGGAATCCACGCTGGCCAGCGTGCGGCGCACCGTCTGTTGCGTGAGGGTGAGCTGCTTCGACTGCTCAGCCGTCACCGCGCTCAGCTGCGCCACGAGCTTGGTCAGGTCAGCCACCGTCTGCCGTACGTCCTTTACGCCGCCGCCTTCCACGAATTGCGCGCGCGCTTCGTCGGTGAGGGAGCGGATGTTGAGCGCAATCGAGTCACCTTTGCTGAGCAACTCGGGGACGCCCGGTGATCCGATGCCCGTTGGGATCGTGTCCCCTTCGGTCATGTAGCCCTGACGCCCGATGATCGGCGTGAGGGCAATCAGCTGGTCGCCGAAAATGCCGTTCGCCTGCACGGTGGCCGTCGTTCCGGACGGAATCTTGTACTGCGACTGCAGCTGCAGCTTGACCGAGATCGTGCCATCGGGAATCAGGTCGACCTGGTCGACATACCCGACCTGCACGCCGGCGAGCAGCACCGGCTGCCCCTGCTTGAGCCCAGCCCCCCACTTGAAGCGGGCGAACATGGGATAGCCGCTGGAGAGACCGCCACGGGCAATCCAGATCGTGCCGCCGATACCTAGCACCACGGCCACCAGCAGCAGCAAACCGACAAGCAGTTCGTCGCGTCGTTTCGTCGTCATGTATGGAGAGAAAGCAGGCGGTCAGGCCTGAATGAATGGAGCGAGGACGGCAGCCACGAGGGCGTCGAGCACCAGAATGCAAACCGACGCGATAACGACCGCGAGGGCGGTCGAACGACCCACGCCTTCCGCGCCGGCTTCGGTCACGTAGCCCTCATACGAACAGACGAAGGCGATGGCGGCGCCGAACAGGACGGCCTTGATCAGCGAGTATACGACTTGAAACGCCGTAAACGACAGGCGCAGACCAGCCAGGAAATCGTCGGTTCGGACATCGGTGGCGGTCACCAGGATCGCCCACGCACTCGCGATGGCCGTGGTGTTCGCCAGAATCACCAGCGCCGGCAGCATGACGATGCCGGCCAGAAAGCGCGGCAGCGCAAGATAGGCCACCGGATCAAACGACAGCGTTTCGAGCGCGTCGATCTGCTCCGTCACTCGCATCGTGCCGATTTCCGCGGTCATGCGTGCGCCCACGCGACCGGTCAGCACCAGCGCCGTGAGCAGTGGGCCAAGTTCGAGCACGATACTCTGACGGGTAATCAGGCCGACCACTGACAGCTGCACACCGGCGAAGAGCTGGTACCGCGTCTGAAAGGCCGTCACGCCGCCCAGGAACGCCGCCACGATGATGGTGAGCGGCACCGACTCGACGCCCATCGTGCGCATCTGCCGGATTGTTTCGGGAATCCAGGTCTCCGGGTCGCGCACGCCGCGCACGATGTCGCGCGCGAAATATCCGCGTTTGCCAAGGGCGCGCAGAATGCCCCCGGTGCGCCGCTCGGCTAAGCGGACGACGACGTCCATGTTGAGCATCAGGTCCGAACCCGCGCCAGCAGCACAAGGGCGAACAGCCCACACGCGATGTTGGGCACCCACGCCGCAAGGTCGGGGGGCATCAGCCCCTTCCCACCGATTGCCTTGGTCAACTGAATGAGGACGAGAAAGAGAATGGTCGTCGCCAGACTGATGGCGATACCGTAGGCGGCACCACCGCGCTGCGAACTGGTCGCCAACGGTGCGCCGAAGAGTGCAATGATGAGGCAGGTGACCGGAATTGCCAACTTCAGCATCCGTTCCACCCGGAGCAGGTTCACATCGGCCCCTGAGCGTTCGAGCGCGGTGATGAACCGCGTAAGGTCCGCGAAATTCATCTCGCTTGGCTGTCGCTCAGTGGCCTGCAGCTCCTGTGGCTTCTCGGTGAAGTGCCGGTCAGTGAGGGAATCGAAGGCGACGGCACGATCGGTGGAGTCGTTCTGGATCATATGCACGATCCCGGATTGCAGGACCCAACCGCGATTGTCGTACCACGTCGCGTTTCTTGCCGCCACCAATAGCCCAGGCCGCTTCACGGAGCCGCGTTCCTCGATCTCGATGTTCTCCACGAATCGCTGCTTCACGTCGAGCGTGTAGATCCGGTAGACGCGTCCGGTTTCGCTCGAAAAGGCAAAGTTGTAGCGATTGTTGTCGCGGTCCTGTCCTTTGCCGGCGAGCAGTTTGAGACGCTGGGCATTGGCCGGCGGCGCAAGCTCCGCGAATGCCAGGTCGATCCCCATCGCCACCGTCGCCATGAACAGGATCGGCGCAATGAAGCGGTAAAAGCTGATTCCCGAGGCCTTCGCCGCGGTGATTTCGGAATATCGAGTGAACGTCCCGATCGAGAACACCGTGGCGAACAGCACCGCGGCGGGAAGCACCATGAACAGCGTGTCGGGAATCCAGTACACGTAGCTCATCGCGACGGCTTTAAACGCCAGCTTACGCTCGGTGTACTTGCGCAGGTTGTCCACCAGGTCGATCACGAACACGAGCACGGGGAAGCCGAGCGTGGTGACCGTGAAGATGCGGGTGAACTCGGCCGCCACGTATCGATCGAGCGGCGTAATGAAGCGACGGCTCACGCGCCCACCGCCGCCGTCGGACTGTTGCCCGTCGCCTTCGCGGCCCGCTCCAGCTTGATCTGTGCCGCCAGTGCGCGTCGCGCGCCGCGGTCGGCCCACCAGTCGCGGATACCACCGCCACGCGACGTGTCGGTCGTCGACTCCACCCGCCATAGCAGGACCACACCGGTCACCGTGAAAATGGCATTGGCGATCCACATCGCGATCGATGCCGGCACGAGGCCCTTATCGGCCAGTGCTTCACCGGCCATCAGACATACATAGTACAGGCCGAACACGCCGATGCTCACGCCGATCGTGACTCCGACACCGCCACGCGGAAAGCGCAGGGCGATCGGCGGGCCGAAGAGGACGAACACGAAGCAGGCAAAGGACAGGGCGAACTTCTTGTGAATTTCCACGGTGAGGCTGTCGAGCCCCTCGCGCGTGGCCACGAGCTGCGCCTCGGCCGCGACCATCCCCCCACGATACGCGCTGAGGGTGTCGAGTGGCGGCGGAGGCGCCGGTGCGGGAGCCGGTGCGGGCGCCTGCATCGCGGCGCTGTCGGTGAGGGGGGCACCACCCACCACCGGGGCCGCCGACGAGTCCTTGAAGGCGCTGTCCGTCGACGACGAGTCGGGCGACACCAACCGGCGCGACGGTGGCTGGGCCGGCGTACTGCCAACCACGGGCGCTTGGGCCTTGGCCTGCTTGGGGAGGAACAGCGACGGCAACGTCACGCAGTAGAAGCGGGCCAGTCCTTCCTCGGCTGGCCGGTCACGCGGCGCCGTCAGCGTTTTCGTCCCCGGGGCCACCAGTCGGCTGGCGTACATGATGTACTCCTGACGCACCCGTCGGAACTCCAGCGCATCGGCGGCGTACCGCCGGTGCATCTCGCACACGGTCATCTCGCGGTCGCTGCGGAAGTCGTCCTGGCCGGTACTCTCGAAGCCACGGGTAATGCCGCGCACCTTCACGGTCTGATCTATGAAAAAGCTGCGTTGCAAGCGCTTCGAATCCCCTCGGACAAATTCCTGCGAGTAGCCATCGAACAGCTGCAACAGCAGATCCTGCCCATTCTGCGTCAACGAGAACACGCCGCTGTCGGCATAGATCGTCTTGCGCTCCGGCCCCTTCGTGAGGTCGTAGATCACGACGTCATACATTTTGTTCGTGTTCGCGTCGCTGCGGGCAATCCGCAGGAAGAACTGATCCGTGATCGCATTCATCGCCTGATCCCTCAAGGCGAGCGTCGGCCGGGTCTTCGCGATATCGTTCTGCAGGATCCGCAATTCGTGGTTGGCGCGCGGCAAGACCTGATCGTTGAACGCCACCATGAGGAGCGACAGCAGCAAGGCGCACGCCAGCACCGGCAGCATCAGGGCGCGGACACGGACACCGCTCGCTTTGAAGGCGGTGATCTCGTGCTCAGCGGCCATCCGACCGAACGTGTAGAGCGTCGACACCAGCACGGCCATCGGCATCGTCATCGCGACGGTGAACGGCAGCGACAGGACGAAAAATTTGCCGATCGCCGACCAGGGGAGTCCCTTGCCGGCGAGATTGGCGAGCTGGCGCGCGACGTACTGCAGCATGAGCAGCGACGTCAACGCAGACAGCGCAAACAGGAGAGGGCCGATGTGCTCGCGCACGACATAGCGGGTAATAAGCTTCACGACGTAAATTCCTTGGTGACCACCCGCATTATCAAGGGCGCGTCGGCTTAGAGTCGACAATATGCGCTCGCAGTTTTTGACCGTACGGCGGCGACATGGCTGGCCGCTGGTACCCCACGACCGGAGTTCGGTGCGCAGGCTGCTCCAGACATGGGCGCTCGCGGCATTGCCCATGGCGGTGCCCATGACGGTGCCCATGGCGGTGCCGGTCGCGTTGCTCGCGGCCGTCTCCCTCATCGCGTCACCGCTCGGGGCTCAGCAGGTCGCTCCCCGGCCCGCTCCGGTGCCCCCGTGGGCGCGTCTGGCCGCGGATTCGCTGCGTCTCAGGGTACCCTCCATCCTCGGCCCTCTCGGGGTCGCTACGGCGCTGCGTCCGGATCCGGCGCGCGTCGCCGATCGGGCGGTTGCCCTCGCCCGTCTCCGCCACGAGGAGCGGATTGTAGCGCGTTGGGGACAAACCGTGGTCCGCGGGCTCTCCACCCCGGTTCCGGCGGTCGCCGCTGTCCGGACCGACAGCGGACCCACCCCGGGTGCCCTCGTACCACTCGTCCCACAGCGCCGGGCCGGCGCGGACGCCGCCAGCCAAATCGCCACCGATCTGCTGGGCGACATCGGCGACCTTGGTATCTCACTCAACTCGCGTCTCGAGTCAAAAGTGCAGCGCAGCCGCAACGAGCGATGCACGACGGCGCAGCTCACGATCCTCGGGAATAACTGCTTCGGCATTTTTCAGCCGGCCTTCGACTTTCAGTTCAACGTGCGCACCGGTGGCGTCGTCGCTGATCGGGTGTACGTGAACGTCGACTACGACTCGCAGCGCGAGTTCGATGCGTCGAACAACATCTCGGTGCGCTATCAGGGTAAATCCGACGAAGCACTGCAGACGCTCGAAGTCGGCAACGTCACGTTTCAGCCGCCGGCGTCACGCTTCCTCACCTCCGGTATCCCGTCCGGCAACTACGGCATCCAGGCCACCGGACAGATCGGCCCTATGCGCTTCACGTCGATCGTCGCGCAGCAAAAGGGCAACGTCTCCAAGGACAACGTCTTCACCATCGGCGAGCGCTCGCAGCAACAGGTCGATCGCGTCATCGAGGACATCCAGGTCGAAACGCGCCGCTTCTTCTTTACCGTCGACCCGCGACTCCTCGGTGGATATCCGAATATCGATCTGCTCAATCGTCAGCAGATGCAGCAGCTGGCGGCGGCCCTTCCGGATTCCGTGCGACCGGCGCGCCTGTACGTCTATCGACAGCTCATTGGCGCCGCGAATCAGAATCCGCGCGGCCCGCAGTTTTCCGTGCGTGGCGCCCGCAATCCGTCACGGCAGATCTACGAAGTGCTACGCGAGAACGTCGACTACTACGTCGATCCGTCGCAGCTCTGGATCGCGCTCGTACGACCGCTCAATCCCAATAACGAGCGCCTCGCCGTGGCCTACGAGGTGACGGTGAACGGCACGCCCGGGCGAAACGTGAACACAGGCGGTACGCCCGACATCGAGTTCACCGCCAATCCGCAAGTTGCCAATCTGCTCTGGGAACCCGAGCTGCAGCCCACGAACACCGCGTACTTTCTGCGCGAACTGAAGTCGGTGTACCGCCTCGGCGGAGAAGACTTGCAGCGCCAGACGATCACGCTCAAGCTCGTCACGGGGACGTCGGGCGATCAGGAAAAGCCTATCGACGCCTCGCGTGGTGAGACGTATCTGCAGCTGTTCGGACTGTCGCAGGCGACCAACTCGGCGGCGTTCGACGTTGAGAACCGCGTGTGGCCGCGACCGAACGATCCGAACCAGCTGGCCTCTTTCGCCGGGGGCAACGGACAGCAGAAGCTGATTCGCGACTACTTCGTGTTCTATCCGTCGCTGCAGCCGTTCGCCCGCGGCGGACTTGCGCAGCCGCTCGCCAATCCGGCCAACGACACGCTGTACCGCTATCCCAACGAGTACCTGTACTCGGCGCAGCGACCGCAGGCGATCTACCGCATGGTGGCCAGCTACCTCTCGGAGGGCGGCGGCAGCACGCAGTCGATCAAGCTGAGCACGATTCAGGTGCGTCCCAACTCCGAGCGCGTGTCCCTTGATGGCCGCCTGCTGGTGAAGGAGACGGACTATCAGATCGACTACGATCTTGGCATGATCACCTTCAACCGCCCCGACACCTTGTTCGCGTCACCGCGACAGGTCTCGGTGCGCTACGAAGAGAACCCGCTGTTCGCGGCGGCGCCGACGACCATTTTGGGCTTCGCATCGCAGTTCCCGCTCGAAAACGGACAGCTGGCGTTCACCGCGATCTCGCAGAGCCAGCGTTCGGGCTTCAATCGTCCCCCGCTGGGATTCGAACCTGTGGGCTCGCTGGTGGCCGGTATGACCGGGAATCTCGCGTGGGATGCGCCACTGCTCACGCGCGCACTTGGCAAACTGCCATTCAAGCAGAGTACCACCAGGTCGCGCGTGAGTCTGCAAGGCGAGTTTGCGATGAGCAAGCCGCAGCCCAACTCGGCAGGGCAGGCGTATATCGAATCGTTCGAAGGTGAGGGTGCCATACCCGGCATCTCACTCTCGGAAGCCGCGTGGTACTTCAGCTCGCGTCCGTCGCTGGGCAACACCTTGGCGGCACGCTTCGGCAGCAGCACGTTTTCCGTGAATCGCGCCGCTACGATGGCATTTCAGAACAACGGCGTGGATGTCGCCGGCAACTTCATACAATTCAACATCCAGCAAATCGACCCGTCGGTGCGCATTGTCGGTAGCGGTGTGCAGTCCGCCGAGCAGTTGCTGTGGATGACACTGTATCCGCTCAAGACCGGCGGTATCTTCGACTTCGAGCCGGGCAGTGCCACGCGCCGTTTCGCCTGGACCATCGGCAATAGCAGCCTGGTGGGCAACACACCCTCGGGGCGACGCTGGCGCTCGCTGCGCACCGTGATCAACCCCAGCGGCGCCGACCTGTCGCGCACCGAGAACATCGAGTTCTTCGCGCTCGTACAGTCCGAGCAGTCGAAGGTGAAGCGCAATCCGACGCTGGTATTCGACTTCGGCGAGATTAGCGAGAACAGCGTCGCCTTCGCGCCGGAAACGCTGACGGTCAACGCACCTGTGCGTCCGGGCCTTCCCGCCGACTCCACCTATCGCGGCAAGCGACTCGTCGGCTTTGATCGCTTCGACTCCGAACGCGATCCGTTCTCGCGCGCCTTCAACGCCGCGGAAAACGACAAGGGCCTGCCGGGCGATGTGGCCGACACGATCGTGGTGGTCAATCGTACCGGCCCATCGCCGGTGATCAGCACGCAGAACAAAGTCGCGATCTGTACACAGGCCGTGCAGATCGTCCAGGTGCTCGGCGACAGTCGCGCCAACTGCGGTACCCGCAACAATCGTCTCGATGAAGAAGACATCGACCTCGATGGCCAGCTGAACATCCCCGACGCCGCCATCGATCAGGAGCAGTACAAGCGTTTCGTGGTCGATCTGGCCGACACGCGTAACTGGACCCGCGTGGGCAAGTGCTACCAGCAGACCGACTCCAGTGCCGCCGGCGTCGTCAGTGATTCGCTCTGCTGGGTGCAGGTACGTCTCAACTGGCGCGCACCGGCGGAAGAGCAGAACAACCCGAATGATCGGCGCGTACGCGCCTTGCGACTCACGATGGTGTCGAGCGCGGAATCGGCCGACGACGCCTTCGTGCGCGTCGCGCTCACGCGCCTGAAGCTGGTCGGTGCGCCGTGGCTCAAGCGCAGCACGGAACCACTGTCGGGTATGGCCGGCGATTCCGCGGGCGTGGTGGGCGGCTACGTGATCGCCAGTGTCATCGGTACGCTGGACTCTACGTCTTTGGTACCGTACACACCGCCGCCCGGCGTTATCGAAGCACCGGAGAATCGACAGACCGGCTACGAGAACAATCGACTCCAGGTGAACGAGCGCGCGCTACGACTGCAGGCAGGTATTCCGGGTCGCCAGTTCCGTCCGTTCGATCGCGCCGAAGCGTTCTTCCGCTTCCAGGAGGGCACCAAGACCTTCATGGGATACAAAACACTGCGCTTGTGGATGCGTGGCCGCGGCAACGGCTGGGGGCAGAACGGCGAATTGAACGGCTACGTCAAGATCGGTCGCGACGAGAACAATTTCTACATGTATCGCACGCCCGTGAATGCCGGTGCAGGGCTCAGTGCCTGGGAGCCCGAAGTGCGTGTCGATCTCCAGAAGTTCCAGATCCTGCGCGCACAGCTCGAAAATAACTTCCTCAAGGGATCCGCCGACTCGGTCTCCTGTTCCGGCGCCGACCTCGAATTGATTCGTCGCTCGGGGCTGCCGCGTGGGGTGGCCGTGCGTCGCTACGCTGTCTGTCAGGATGGCTACATCGTGTACAGCGCCGATCCCACCGTCACGCCGCCGAATCTCGCCGGTGTGCAGGAAATGGCCGTCGGACTCGTGCGCGTAGACAGCGTGCCGCGTGGCGGCACGGGCATCATGAGCAATGACACGCTCGAACTCTGGATCAACGACATTCGCCTCACCGATGTCGTCGATGACATTGGATTCGCTGGCGAACTCGGTCTCGCGGTGAATGCCGGCGATCTCGCGGACTTCCGGGTGAACGTGAGCCGTCGCGACCCGAATTTCCGACAGCTCAACGAGACGCCGTCGTTTCTCACGACCAGCGGCATGAGTGTGGGCACCACGCTGCATCTCGAGCGCATGCTGCCGGCACGGCTCGGCATCGTGATGCCATTCAGTGTGGACTATGTGGGCTCCGGCGTCGATCAGCTGTTCATCAATCGCACCGACGTTCGCGCCAGCGGCATCGAAGGGCTACGCAATCCCAGTGACCGTCGCGTGAACTATGCGCTGGCGATGCGACGCGCGACGCCGATGGGTGGGGGGTGGTACGCACCACTGGTGAACGGCCTCACGCTGAACGGCACGTGGTCGAACGCTGCGTCGCAGAGCGCGTTCCAGGAGGCTACCAACAGCGCGTACGCGCTTGGGGCATCGCTCAATCTCTCCGACGAGCGACGCGAGTCGAAGCTGCCGCGGGTCGTTAACGCGCTCTTCAATATTTTGCCGCGCGGGCTGCGCGAGACCGACGCGATTCGGAACCTCCGTGGGCAGCGGTTCCGGTGGTCGCCATCATCGTTCCGGTTATCGAGCTCCCTGGCACGCAACGCGAACTCGAGCACGTCGTTTACCAAGGCGGCCGAGTCGGCTACGGATACGGGTCAGGTCGCGAACGGACTCACGCACTTCTGGCAGAACAGCGGCACGCTCGAGTTCCGTCCATCGCCAGGTCTCACGGCCTCCATGAACGCGCGTCAGCTGCTGGACCTCCGCGACTATCGTACTACGTCGTTGCTGCCGGACAGCACCGATCGTGGACAGGCCGCGGCCGCCGAGCGATTGCAGGTGCTGGGGACAACGCTAGGGCTCGAGCGCGAGCGATCGCTCACATCGGCCTTCCTGTTCCAGCCTACGCTCGCTGTGTGGTTGCGTCCACGTCTCGACTTCAACTCCACCTTCAACCTGAACAAGGATCCGAATGCGCGCGCGCTGTTGCGTGAGCAGGATTCCACCGGCGCCTATCGACTGCCGAAACGCCTGGGTGCCGCACAAACGCTCAGTACCGGCACCACGTTCGACTTCGGTCGCCTGATTGTATCGCGCACCAAGGAGAAGTCCCTCACCAATCGACTGGGGCGGATCTTCGCGCCGATCGATGTGTCCTGGCAGCAGAGTCTCACGTCGAACTACGACAACACCGCCTTCATTCCCGGCTGGGGCTATCAACTGGGACTTGGCGGAATCCAATCCTTCCGTGGTCTCGATACACGGCTGGCCACCACCGCCGGCCGCCTGCGCAGGGCGACGGCGACCGGTTCGTTGAATCTGCCGTTTTCACTCACCGTACAGTCTCGCCTCGAGAACGGCACCACGGAAACGTGGACGCGGCGCACGTTCGACGGATTCCAGGCCGTCATCACCAGCACGCAGTTGGTAAAGCCCGACTACTCCGTGCGCTGGAGCTGGCGCCCGGTACGACTGCGGAAAGTGATCACGATGCTGAACGTGAATGGGCGCTACCTCGTGAGCGAACAGGAAACCACGATCCCCAACGAGACTGGCGGCCTGGCCGATCGCAGCCGCACCACGGCGCGTAGCCAGCCGCTGTCAGGCGCGATCACGTGGGCCGTTCTGGGCGGACTCACCACGAATGCGTCGCTCGACCGCACCCACCGCGAGGACAGCCGCCCCGGCTCGCTCACCAACGGCGATACGCGGCGCATGGCCTTCGACGTGGCCCGGCGATTCAAGGTGCCCAAGCGCTTCACGACGCGGAACGCCACGGTGCGCACGTCGCTCTCGTATCAGAGCGAAGAATCCCAGACGGTCGTGCAGGGCTCGTCGTCCACCGACGCGGCAGGTAACGTGGTCACGATCGCCCCGTCGGTGCTCACCGACAATGGTCGCCGCGCGTTCAACTTCAACGCGGATACCGATTTGTCGGAGCTGCTCACGTTCAGCCTGACCGGCTCGCGCGTGGTGAATTTCGACCGCAATTTCAATCGACAGACGTCGAATCTGATCTTCAGTGCCGTGTTGCAGCTCCGCTTCTTCGCGGGTGATCTCAGGTAGCGCTCCGGTGGGCTGTGCGCGTTGTATAGATGATGCCGGCGTTGCGCGGGTTACCACAGTGGCGCGATCTGTCACTACCGTG
>JBBQAK010000044.1:0-14775 GCA_038316215.1 Gemmatimonadales bacterium
CAGGGCGACTCGTTCTTCGTCGTGCGAAAGGGCAACCAGAGCTTCTACACGCGCGCCGGCAATTTCCAGGTTGACGCGAACGGGCAGATGGTGTCGCCGGCCAACGGCTTCATCGTGCAAGGTCGCATGTACGACAATGGTATTTTGCAGGATGGCATCCAGGACATCCGCCTGCCGTTCGGTCAGAAGGTGTCGGCGAAGCCGACGACCGAAGCCGTGCTCGCCGGCAACCTGAACGCGTCGGCCCCGGTGTTCCAAGGAGATTTCCAGGATCCGCTCGTGCGTGCGCTCCCGATCAACGAGAAGTCGTGGACGGAATCGCAGATCGCCGTGTTCGACTCGCAGGGTACGAAGCGCGACATCAAGATCCAGATGTGGAAGACCGGCCCGAACACGTGGGATTGGCAGATCGATCCGATCGCCTCGGGCGTGATCGAGAACTTCCAGACGGATGCGAACTCACCGCCGTCGGACATCGAGCTGCCCACGCCGCCAGCCGGTTACGAGATCCTGCCGGCCAACGTGAAGGTGTATAGCTCATCGGGCACCGAGTACCTGTCACCCGCCGACTACAGCTTCTCCGGTGGCCCGCCGCCAGCGGTGCAGTTCACGGCGAACATGCCGTCGAGCTCCGAAATCAAGATTTCGTACTTCATGAGCCCGACCGCCGCGACGACGAGCGAGAACAGCGGCACGTTCACGTTCGATCAGGCCGGCATCATGAACACGAACATCTCGGCCACGATCAACTTCGGCGTCCCGGGCGCGAACCCGGTCCAGCTGAATCTCAAGCTCAACGGCGGCGTGAGTGGCCTGACGCAGTTCGCGTCCACGGCGTCCACGGCGGTGCTCCGTGATCAGAACGGCTACACGGCCGGTACGCTGCAGAACTTCAGCATCGATCGCTTCGGTCTGATCACCGGCTTCTTCACAAACGGCACCACGTCGTCGCTCGCGCGTATCGTGCTGGCCGACTTCAACAACCCGAGCGGCATGCTCCGCATCGGCGACAACATGTACCAGGAGTCGGCCAACTCCGGCGGCGCGGTGCTGGGCTTCGCCCTCGAAGGCTCGCAGTCGCAGCTCACGAGCGGCGCACTCGAAATGTCCAACGTCGATCTGGCGCAGGAGTTCACGAACATGATCATCGCCCAACGCGGCTTCCAGGCGAACGGCAAGGTGGTCTCGACCTCCGACGAAATGCTGCAGGAATTGATGCAGATCAAGCGCTAACCGGGTAACCGGGTAGGCCGGACCGCCTCGACTCGGGCGGCCAGAAGGCGGAGGAATGGGGCTCGCACGCGCCTTCATCCTCCGCCTTTGGCGTTTTTGATCCGGCAATATGTGCCGCATTGAGTAAAAAGGACCGGAGATTATCGCCCCCAATCGGAACATCCCGCGAGCTGCCTTGTGCCGTAAAACGTTACGCCATAACTGCTTACCCCATACGCCCTACTCCTTACTGTTCGTGGCCCCGGTCCTGCTTTTAGAGGAGTCGTAGCGTTCCCTCTGTCAGACTCGATCAACCGATCCATGGCTAACGAAACCCCGCAGGCTCCAGAAGGCGCACCCACGGCGCCCACCAAAGCAAAGCTCCCGCTGCTGATTGGCATGGTTGCCGTCGGCCTGGCGGTGGGCGGTGGCACCGGGGCCGCGCTGCTCGGACCGATGGTCGCCAAGAAAATGGGCAAAGTCACGCCGATCGTGGCCGCTGCGGATAGCGCGCACGGCGGTGATGCCGCAGCGGCCGATGGTGAGCACGCGGCGCCCGCTGAGGGCGGCAAGGCCGCGGGCGCTGAGGCAGCGATCCACGTCCTCGACAACATGGTGCTCAATCCGGCAGGCAGCGGTGGCTCGCGCTACCTCCTGCTTACCGTGGCGATCGAAGTGGGTTCGCCCACGGCGATCGAGAGCTTCAAGGCGCGCGACGCCGAACTCCGTGACATCGTGCTGACCACGCTGGGCACCAAGCCCGTCGACCAGCTCACTGATATGGCCGCACGCGAACAGTTCAAGGTCGAGATCATGAAGGCCGTGGACGAGCGATTCGGCAAGAAGTCGGTCAAGCGCATCTACTTCCCGCAGTTCGTCGTTCAGTAAGTCACGCCGCACCGACCACACGATGAGCTCCGAAACTCTCAGCCAACACGACATCGATCGCCTCCTCGGCGGCGGTTCGCGTCAGCCGTCCCCCGCGACGATGGCGATGGACGTGCAGGTGTACGACTTCCGTCGTCCGCACCGCGTGTCCAAGGAACGCCTGCGCACGCTCGAGGCGATGTACGAGCGCCTCGTGAAGGGCTTGGAGGGGTGGCTGATCTCGCGTGTGCGCGGACAGATCGACGTCCGGTTGCAAAGCGTCGAGCAGTTCTCGTTCGGTGAGTTCACACTCTCGCTGCCGATGCCCTGCTCGTCGTTCATCTTCGACATCGCCGGCACCGGCCAGAAGGGCGTCATCGACGTCGGCCCCGAGTTCAGCACGTTCATCATCGATCGTCTGTTCGGTGGCGAAGGAACGGGCAGCGCGCTCACGCGTGCGCTGACCCCCATCGAGCGGATGGCCGTTCGGTCGGTCGCCGACAAGGTCAGCGGCCTGCTGCAGGAGATCTGGCAGGACCATGTGGCGATGGATCTCAGCATTACCGGCTTTGAGTCGTCGCCTGAGATCCTGCAAGTCGTCAACCGCGAAGATCCCGTGCTCGTGGCGAACGTTGAGTTCACCACCGGCAACGTGAGCAGCTTGCTGCTGATCTGCCTGCCCTTCTCTGTGCTCGACAAGTTCTTCACGTCGAGTGGCCAGCAGCGGAATGCCTCGCTCACGACGAGCGATCAGGAACGCGAGATGACACGGCAGCGCAGCGAGAACGCGCTTCGCGCGACGAAGGTGCCGCTGACCGCGCGTCTTCCTGACTTCCAGCTCTCGATGCGTGACATCGCCGGCATGACCGAAGGTGCGATCATCCCGACCGGCATCCCCACCGACGCGCGTGTGATCGTGCGCGCCGGCACGCAGGAACGCTTCATCGGCCATCCTGGCCGCGTAAGCGGAAATCTCGCGGTGCGCATCCTCGATGCCGTACCCAGCGCCACGACCCCAGACTCACGGACGCCCTCCGCATGAATCCCGCCGAAATCGACGCGCTCGTCGCCAGTGCGCAAGCCGCCAAGGCGGCCGGCCAGCCTCTCTCGTCGCTCATGGACGAATCGGCCACGCCCGCCGCGGCCCCGGTTCGCGCCCCGCAGCTGACTGAGTTCGAACAGACGATGATGAGCACCACCGAGGTGCCGATCGGCATGCTCCTGGATCTCACCCTCCCTGTGTCTATCGAACTGGGTCGCACATCAATGACGGTGCAGGAAATTCTGCGCCTCGGTCGTGGCTCCGTGATTCAGCTTGAACGCCTCGCTGGCGAACCGATCGACATCTATGTCGGTGACCGTCGCTTCGCCGAAGGGGAAGTGGTGGTGCTCGGTGAGCACTTTGGCGTACGCATTACGCGCGTGCTGGCCAATCCGGCCGCCGGCAGCGCTGCCAACGCGGCCTGAGACCTGACATGCTGACCGCTGTACTGGGTGTGGTTGCCGCTCTGGCGTTCGTCCTCGGACTTGGCGCCGTCTGCGTCTGGGCGCTCAAGCGCTTTGGAGCCGGTGCCCTCGCGTCAAAGACGCGGGTGCCGTTGGAAGTCGTGCAGCGTATTCCGCTGGGTCCGAAAACCGGGCTTGCCGTAGTGCGCGTGGGAGAACGGGTGATGGCGCTGTCGGTCGGCGAAGGCGGCGTGCGTCAGCTGTTCGAACTCGACGAAGTCGATCGCCTGCGTGTCATTGCCACCAGCACGTTGCCAGTCCCGATGGTTTCCAGCGCGGCCGCCTCTGCGGCGTTCGCGCTGCCGACGGCGCTACCGTCGGCGATGAGTACAGGGTTTCCGGGTAAGTTCGGCGCGATATTCCGTCGCTCGCTCAACGCCTCGACGGTGCATGCCGCGATGTCGCGCGCCGATCTCGAACGCGACGGCGCCATGCTGGCGCCAAGTCTATCGCGCGTCGCGGTGCTGCCGTTCTCGTCGAGCGAGCCGAGCGAAGTGCCGGCGTTTCTGACGGCTCCCGTGACGACGCGCCGTGGTGACGTGCTCACGTATGCACCTCGCTCCGCGATGGCCGCGCCGAGTCACGGTACGCCGTTGCGCGGCACACCACTGACGTCGCAGGCCGATCGTGATTTCCGCGCCATGCTCGGCATTTCGCTGGGTGGTGCCACACGCCTCGCCACGTTCGCCGCCGCCATGTTGCTGCTTGGTGCCACGTCGCTGAGCGCACAGGCCGCCACGCAGGCGGCGACGCAGGCGGCGACGCAGGCCGCGCCGCCGCGTCCCGCGACGCCGGCGGCGGCAGCGACGACCCCGGTGGCTTTACCGGCCCCAGCGCTGCCGGGTGCGCCGGCCGCCGCCGCACCGCTTCCTGCTCCTATCGCGCCGGGTGCCCCCGACTTCGCACCGCCAGCGTCGTTGCAGAGCGTTACGCAGGATCTCGTGCAGAAGGCCGCCGCCGCTGAAGCGGCGACCAAGCCGGGCGCGGCTGCCGCGGCGAAGCCGAAGAGCCGCAACTCCCGACTGGGGGCAACCCCTGGTGCCGACAATGGGGCCGCGCTGACGGCGCAAGCGGCGGCGTCGCGTCGTCCGATGTCACAGATGGTGGTGGACTCCGTACGCGAGGCGAGTGGACGGGCCAGCACGGCCTCGCCGGCACCGGTCGGTACCGATGACGCCATCATGCGCATGATGCCCCAGATGGATGTCAAGCTTGGCGGCGATGGTGAAAACGGCGGCCTGCGACTGAACGGCACGGTCGGCATCGTCGTGATGATGGGGCTGCTCACACTGCTCCCCACGCTGCTGCTCATGATGACGGGCTTTACCCGCATCCTGATCGTACTGCACTTCCTGAAGCAGGCCATGGGCACGCAAAGCGCCCCTCCAGCGCACTTACTCGCCGGCATGGCGCTGTTATTGACCGGGTTCGTGATGACGCCCACGCTCACCCAGGTGAATCGCGACGCAATCACGCCGTGGCTCGACGGCAAGATGTCGCAGGTCGAAATGATGAAGACCGGCGTGAAGCCGATGCGTGAATTCATGCTACGGCAGACGCGTGAATCGGATCTGAAGACGTTCGTCGAAATGAGCCGCATGCCACGTCCGAACACCGTGGAGGATGTGCCGCTGCACGTCCTCATGTCGGCGTTCGTGGCCAGCGAGCTGCGCACAGCCTTTCAGATCGGCTTCGCGATCTACCTGCCCTTCATCATTATCGATGCGGTCGTCGCCTCGGTACTCATGAGCATGGGCATGATGATGCTGCCACCAGCCATGATTTCGTTGCCGTTCAAACTGCTGCTGTTCGTCCTGGTAGACGGGTGGACGCTCACCATCACGAGTTTGGTGCAGAGCTTCAAGTAGGGGGAACGGCCAACCGCCTAGGTCGCAGGAAGGAGGGTGACGGGAAGGAGGGGGCAGGACGGCGGATTACCGCGGTCCTGTCCCCTTCCGCGTCGGCGGCAACTCTCGCCGCCAAACTACCCGGCACTTTCTGCCGAATCTAGTTCATCGGTCAATACGACCGATTACCGTAATTCACATAACTGCAACAATAACAATGCTTTACGAACGTATGTGATCCGCGTCGCCTCTGGTACGACCCCTGCTTTATCAAGAGCTCGGAAGCCCCACTTACCCGAGCCACCCCGGATGTCACACCAACTCGTCATCGACTTATCGCGCCAGGCGATCATGACCGCGCTCATGATCGCCGCCCCGATGCTGCTCATCGCCCTTGGCGTGGGACTCGTCGTGTCGATCATCCAGTCGGTGACCCAGATCCAGGAACAGACCCTGGCCTTCGTCCCGAAGCTCGTCCTCGTGGGCGGCGCGTTCATCGTCGGCTTGCCGTGGCTGCTCCAGATCCTGATCCGCTATACCACAGACCTCTTTCGCGGCATCCCAGCGATGGTCGGCTGAGCCGGATCGATTTCGTGAACTCGTCGACAGGCCTCTTCGGCCTCCCTGACTTCTTCGCTCCCGGCGTCGCCACCGCCTTCGTGCTGACCGCGCTACGCGTGGGCGGGCTGTTGCTCGTGGCCCCGGCGTGGTCGGCCAAGAGCTTCCCGATGAAGCTCCGCACTGCCGTCCTCGTCATCTTCGCGACGCTGCTCATTCCGAGCGCCGCCGCGACCACCGACCTCACCGCGCTGCGCATCACGCCGGTGACGTTTCTGAGCGAGACCATCATCGGCTTCGTGATCGGCTTCGCCGCCGCGATCATCGTGGCGGGCGCCGAGTTCGCGGGTGAGCTGATGACCAACTCGATCGGTCTCTCCGGCATGGCGATTCTCGATCCCGTGAATAACACGCAGGGTGCCATCCTCGGCACCTTCATGCAAATGCTGGCCGTCACGCTGCTCCTCACGGGCGGCGGTCATCTCATCATGTTGCAGGCCGTCGCGCAGAGCTTCGTCTCGATGCCGCTCGGCGCTCCGCTCGATCTTGCCAACGGCATGCTGTCGGTCACCAAGGCCGGCACCACGATCTTCGCGACCGGCGTGCAGTTCGCCGCCCCGGTGATCGCCGCCATTCTCGTGGCCAACATCGCGTTGGCGATCCTCGGACGCGCGGCGCCGCAGCTGCAGGTCATGAGCCTCGCCTTCCCGCTGCAGATCGGGATCGGCCTGCTCACCTTCGCCGGTTCGATCGGCTTCGTGGTTCACGCGCTCGCCGACTGGACGCCGGCCTACGGCACGACCCTCGACAATTTTGCGCGGGCGGTTCAAGTCGCCCCTGCGACGGCAGGGGGGCGTTGATCCATGTCTGATTCAGATTCCGGCGAAAAGACAGAAGCGCCCTCTGGTAAAAAGCTCGACGACGCGCGCAACAAAGGACAGATCGCCAAGAGCCCCGAGCTCACCACCGCCGCCTTCCTCCTGGGCTCTACGCTCACGATGACGATGGCGGGACCGTCGCTCTGGCAATTCCTGCTCGACACCATGGGCAACACGCTCGCCAACGCGGGCAATCTCGAACGCGGTGGCGCGTCAGCCATTCCGTTTCTGCAGGCCATCGGCTTCCGCACCATTGTGGCGATGGTCGGCATGATGGCGGCGCTCGCCGTGATCGCGATCGCCGTGCAGGCGCTGCAGACCGGCGGCCTGCTCACCACCGAAACACTCACGCCGAAGTTCAGCCGCATCAATCCGATGAACAACCTCGGACGGCTCCTCGGCAAGCAGTCGATCGTCGAACTCGTGAAGGCGCTCCTGAAGCTGACCATCGTGTCGTGGGCCGTGTACTCCACGCTGGCCGATGCGTGGCCGGACGTGCAGGGACTCGCACTCGACAAATCGCCGGCCGCGCTCATGCAGGTCGTGGCCAAGTACGCCGTAGCACTGCTCAAGAACGCCGGCCTGATGTTCCTCGTACTCGCGCTCGCCGACTACGCGTGGCAGAAGTACAGCACGACCGAGTCGTTGAAGATGACGAAGCAGGAAGTGAAGGAAGAGTCGAAATCGCAGGAAGGCAATCAGGAAATGAAAGGACGTCGGCGGCAGATCGGACGCGAGCGCATCCGCCGTCAGATGTTCGCGGAAGTCCCCAAGGCTGATGTCGTCATCGTGAACCCGGTACACATCGCGATTGCCATCAAGTACGACCCCATGGTCGCTCCTGCGCCGTACGTCGTCGCGATCGGCCAGCGCAAGATCGCCCTGCGCATCAAGGAACTCGCCTTCAAGCACAACGTGCCTGTGATCGAAAATGTCCCCCTCGCCCGCGCACTCATCGTCGTGGCAAAGGTGGGCACCGTCATTCCCGTTGAGATGTATCTGGCCGTCGCCGAAGTGTTGGCCTTCGTGATGCGTCAGCGTGAACGGTTCGGCGCCTCGTGGCGTGGAACGGCCGCCGCATGAGGAACGCATAAGTGACCAGCGCAGCACTCCCTATTTCGCTTCCCGTAGAACCCGGCAAGAAAGCGGAAATCGCACTCGCCATCGCGGTCGTGCTCATTCTGGCACTGATCGTGGTGCCGCTGCCGCCGATGGTGCTGGACCTGTTCCTCGCTGCCAGCATCGGGCTCTCGCTCGTCGTACTGCTGGTATCGCTCTACACCACCGATCCGCTCGACTTCAGCAGCTTCCCCGCGTTGCTGTTGCTGCTCACGCTTTTCCGCATCGGCCTCAACGTCTCGTCCACGCGCCTCATTCTCACGCAGGCGCATGCGGGCCAAGTGATCGAGGCCTTCGGTAATTTCGTCATCGGCGGCAACTATGCCGTCGGTATCGTAATCTTCCTACTGCTCATCGGCATCAACTTCATCGTCATCACGAAGGGTGCCGGACGTATCGCGGAAGTCGGCGCACGCTTCGCGCTCGACGCCATGCCCGGCAAGCAGATGGCGATCGACGCCGACCTCTCGGCCGGCCTCATCGACGAGAAGGAAGCGCGCACGCGTCGCGACATCATCTCGCGCACCGCCGACTTTTACGGCGCGATGGACGGCGCCTCGAAGTACGTGAAGGGCGACGCCATCCTCGGCATTCTCGTGGTCGCCGTCAACATCCTGGGTGGCATCTTCATCGGCGTCATTCAGCGTGGTATGTCGATCGAGAAGGCCGCCAGCACCTACACGCTCCTCACCGTCGGCGACGGCCTCGTGTCACAAGTGCCGGCGCTGATTATCAGCACCGCCGCCGGCCTCATGGTCACCAGCGCGGCCGGCAACGAGCGCATGGGCACCGTGCTCTCCAAACAGCTTGGTGCGCACCCGCGCGCCATGTGGATGGTGGCCGGCGTGCTGTCGTCGTTCGCGCTTATTCCCGGCTTGCCGAGAATCCCCTTTCTCATACTGGCCGCCGGTGCGGCGGCACTCGCCAAAATGTCGGAGAAGGCCAACAAAACGCGCCACGAACTCGCCGCGTTCTCGGCTGCACCGATCGAAGACATCGAAGCGCCCGCGCCGAACGATCCGATGCGCGACCTGCTGCAAATCGATCCTATCGAACTCGAAGTCGGCTACTCGCTCATCCCACTCGTGGACGAAAGCCAGGGCGGCGATCTCCTCGAACGCATCGGCCTGCTGCGCAAGCAGGCGGCGCTCGAACTCGGCATTCTGGTGCCGGCCATTCGCATCCGCGACGATATCCGTCTGCCCGCCAACGAATACGTGATCAAGCTGCGCGGCTCCGAAGTGGCGCGTGGTGAAGTGCTCCCGCGCTTCGTCATGGCGCTCAACACCGGTGGCGTGGTCGAAGAGGTGCAGGGCATGGATACGGTCGACCCGTCGTTCGGTATGCCGGCCAAGTGGGTGTCGATGGGACAGCGTTCAGACGCCGAAGCGCGCGGCTACGTCGTTGTCGAGCCCACCACCGTTGTGGCGACGCATCTGTTGGAGACACTCAAGACAAGCGCCGCTGAGCTGCTCGGTCGTCAGGAAGTGCAGGAAATGGTCGAGACGCTCAAGAAGTCGCATCCGGCGCTCGTGGAAGAGATCATCCCCAACAAGGTCTCGCTCAGCGTACTGCACCGCGTGCTGCAGCGCCTCCTCCGCGAGCGTGTCCCCATTCGCGATCTCGTCACGATCCTCGAAGCGATTGGCGACGGCGCAGAGGCCACGAAGGATCCCGAAGCACTGACCGAAGTAGTGCGCAAGTCGCTCACGAACGTCATCGCGCGACTCTTCGCCGATCTGAGTGGTGTCGTTCGCGGCATCACCATCGGCGGCCGACTCGAGTCGGCGCTGCTCGGTCTCTTCTCGCCGCGCTCGTCAAACGTCAACGCGCCGGTGCTCACGCCGGAATCACTCGCTGGCTTGCTGCGTGATCTCAACCAGATGGCCAGCACCTACTCGGTGGATGGCCGTCCGCTTCCGCTCATCACGCCGCCGTCGTTGCGTGTCGGCGTGCGCCGTCTGATCGAACCTGTGTTGCCCAGCCTGCCGGTGGTTTCGCTCGCCGAGCTCCCCGCGCAGATCACGCTGAGTAGTGTTGCCACCTGGGAGATGAACTGATGCACTTCAACACGGCAGAACGTTTCCGTGGCGCCGATCTCGCGCGCGTGGCCGATCGCGCGCGTCGCACGCTTGGTGACGATGTCATGATCCTCCACACACGCACGGTGCGCGACGGTGGCGTACCGATGGTGGAAGTACTGGCGGCGCCCTCTACGGCGATTGATCGCGTGCGGGCACGGCTCGAGCCGACGCCGTTCCCGGTGAGCATGCGGAAGGCCGACGGCCGGCCGTACTGCATCGCACTCGTGGGGCCGACTGGCGCCGGCAAGACGACCACCGCCGCCAAGCTCGCGGTACGTCGCGGCATGTTTGGCGGCGCGCGCCCCGGTCTGCTCACGATCGATACGTATCGCGTGGGCGGGATGGAGCAGCTGGCCACCTACGCTGAACTCGCCGACGTACCGTTCGAAGTCGTGTACGACGCGCGTGAAGTGGACGCCGCGATGAAGCGCCTCTCGGGCACCTGCGATGTGATCATCATCGACACACCGGGCCGGAGTCCGGCGTCGGCGGAACTCAACGAACGCTGGCGATCACTGCTTGACGCGCTCAATCCCGATGAGGTGCATCTCGTGATTCCGGCGTCGCTGCGTGCCGACCTGGCGATCGATATCGGCCGCGCCTATCGCGCCACGCGTAATCACTGCGGTGCCACGCACCTCATGCTCTCCAAGGTCGACGAAGTGCCGCGCGACTCGGGCATCAGCGATCTGGCGCTGTCGCTCGAAATGCCGACGCGGTGGGTCACCGACGGACAGGACGTGCCCAGCGATCTCAAGCCCGGTGTGCCGCGGTTGCTGCGCGCCTGGGGACTTTCCGCCGATGCGGAGCCTGACTGGATGCCCGCATGACCGGCCAACAACTCATGTCGCCGCCGCGTGAAACAGCCAGTGCGTCGCAGGTCGATGCGCTGCTCGGTCGCGGCCCGCGACAGCACGCGCCGCAGAGTGGGGCGATGGGTGGTGCCCCGCGCGGCGCGGCCACGTTGCTGGTCGCCAGTGGCCGCGGCGGCAGTGGCACGTCGCTGGTGTCGGCGCTGCTTGCCGTCGCGGCGGCGGGCGATGGCCATCGCGTGTTGCTCATCGACGCCGATGATTTCGTCGGCCCGCTCGCGCTCACGCTTGGTGTGCAGGCCCACGCGTCCTGGCAGGATCTGCGCGGCGGCCGCGTGTCACCGGCCGACGTCGCCACGCCGATCAGCACCACCCTGACCCTCGTGGCCGGTGGCGCCCCGCGCCTTGGCTCCGACGGTCTCGCGCTCTCCGCCGCTGAACGTCGGGCCTGCATGCGTCGCCTGGGCGTTCTGGCTGATGGAATGGATCTCGTCGTCATCGACTGTGGTGCGCGGATCGACACGCTGCTGGCCGCCATCACGCCCCACGCCGACGAACGTCTCCTCGCCGTGTCCGCCGGCAGTGATCCGGTGGGTCTGGCCTCGACCTACGCCCTCTGCAAAGCGGTGCATACCCGTCACGGTGCCCTTCCGATAGACGTACTCGTCAATCGGCATGAAGGGAGCGAAGCCGCTCGCTGCTTCGACGCCATCGACGCGGGTGCCCGTCAGTTCCTCGGAATTTCTCTGCGCCTCGCCGGCGCCGTTCCAGCTGATCCAACGCTCGACGCCGCGCTCCGCGCGGGAATGCCGTTTCCGCACGCGGCCGCCGGTTCGCCGGCGGCGATTGCTGCTCACGACGTCGTGATGCGCGCCCTGGCTTCTGCTTCACTCTCCCGTTCTGGTACGTGACCGTGACTCTCGTTTCTACTCAAAGCTCCGCCACCATGCACACCACGCTGTGGCAGTCATACCAGGCCGGCAATCAGACGGCGCGCGACCGATTGCTCGAAGAGCATCTCGGCCTCGTGCATCATGTGGCCCGTCAGGTCTCACGCACGCTCGCCGTGCGCGCCGACTTCGATGAGCTGGTCAGCGCCGGCACGATCGGTCTGATGACAGCGCTCGAGGGCTTCGATTTCTCGCGTGGTCTCGCGTTCAGCACGTTCGCTGCGCCGCGTATCCGAGGCGCCATTCTCGACGAGCTGCGCAAGCAGGATCATGTACCACGCTCGATCCGTCGTAAGACGCGTGAAATTTCCGCCGGCCGCGAAGCGTTTCAGCGCGCGCATGGCCGCGCGCCCGACGACAAAGAGCTCGCGCAGCATCTGAATGTGGACATGGACACGCTCTGGCGTTGGCAGGCCGACGTTGAAGGCGCGCACCACATCCCGCTCGACCGCGCTCCGGGCGAGCGGGAGAACACCGCACCGGTGCCGGCCGAAACGCTCAGCAGCGAAGGCGACAGCGATGTCGAGGACAGCCTCACGCACGAGCAGGAGGTGTCGCATCTCAAGGATGCGATCATGCATCTCAAGGAGCAGGAGCGCGTGGTGCTGTCACTGTATTACTTCGAGGAGCTCAAACTCCACGAGATCGCGAAGGTGCTCGAACTGACGGAATCGCGCGTGTCGCAGATCCGCTCGAAGGCGCTCAGTAAATTGCGCGTGGAACTCACGCCGCTCCGCGGGCACGTGGCATGAGCATGTCCACGCGTAGGATGCTGCGCGACACGATGCTGTTCACCGGCGTTGGTCTGGGCGTCACGGTGATCGGCCTGATCATCGGCGCGGTCGTCGTGTCGCCGGCCGTGTCGCATCAACAGCGACTGCTCGGCATCGGCGCACTCTTGGGCATCGCCGCCGTCGTCCTCGCCGCCCGCCGCGTGATCCGCGCCCTCCGCCATCGTCCCACCAAGACCACCCGCGTGGCCCGCCAAGCCCCTGCTCCCACGATCGCGCTGCGCGGCGGCAAGTCGTCGCGCACGCCGCGCGCCGTGGCCGCCCTCGCCGCCGCCGGCGCCAACCCCACCGAGATCGCCTGGAAAACCGGCCTCCCGGTGGATGCCGTGTCCATGTTGCTCGAAATCTCCGGCGCACGGACCGCGGCCCTGTTGCGCTGACAGGGGCCGTTGGCCTGGACAGCAACCGCAACCGCAACCGCAACCGCAACCGCAACCGCCAGAACACGGATCGCACGGAGCCGACCGATCGCACAGATAAGCAAACAGCACCTTTTGCTTCTCTGTGTTTTTTCCGTGTATTCGGTGCCATCCGTGTTCTGGCTGTTGCCGTTTGAAGGGTGCACCAACCTCCGTCACCCCTCCGGCAACTCCCGCCGAGGCCCTCGGGTGATCAGACGTCGATCGGCAGGTATTGCCGAGCTCAGATCTCTCCGGGCACCCGCATCGGCATCTCTGATTGTGACGTAAGCAACGACAGAACAACGACTTAAATAAATTCCTCCGGTCGGGCCCGTCGTGGCCCGACCGTTGCTTTTTACGCTCGTGAGTTCGTGTACCCTTTCCCGACCACGACTATGCCCGGACCCGTTCGAACCAATGGTATGAGCAGTGCCGCCGCCGCCATGCAAATGCTGGAGCGGAAGCAGCAAGTGCTCGCCAACAACCTCGCCAACGCCTCCACCCGCGGATTCAAAGCGGAGACGGCGTTCGCACGGCTGATGGACAACCAGCTCGCCAAAACCGACACCGCCCTCGACCTCACCGCCGGCACCCTGACCGAGACGCACAACAGTCTCGATCTCGCCGTCGAAGGCGACGGGTTCTTCGTCACGCAGACCCCCAACGGGGAACGCTTCGTCCGCAACGGCAGCTTCCGTCTCGATCCGGAACGCCAGCTCGTAGATGAACGCGGCAATCCGGTACTCGGCGAAGACGGTCCCCTCGTCCTCCCTACCGGCACGGTCGAAGTCGGGGATGACGGCACCGTCAAGGTGAATGGACGCGTGCTGCAACGGCTGCGGCTCGAGCGCGTGGCCGATGGCGCGCAGCTCCTACATGAAGGTGGCACCCAGTTCGTACCCGATGCCTCGCGGCAGGCGATTCCGCCGGCCGAACGCACCGTCCGTCAGGGATTCCTCGAAGAATCCAACGTCAACACAATGTCGGCGATGACCGACATGCTCGCCGTGCTGCACCGCTACGGGGCCGCACAGAAGGCGCTTTCGACCATCGATGCCGCGCGCGGGACGTCCGTGAACGACCTCGCCAAGCCCGTTTAAGGAGAATAGGACATGGATCCGGCACTTCGCGCCGCCGCTACCGGCATGATGGCGCAGCAGACACGCACCGAAGTCATCGCCAATAACCTCGCCAACGTGAACACGCCCGGCTTCAAGCGGAGCCGGGCGCACTTCGAGGACCTGCTGTATCAGACCGTGCAGGATCAGGCCATCCTCGGACAGGACGCGACCAATACCACCGCCGCCATTCAGGTCGGACGTGGTACGCGCCTGTCCGGCGTGCAGCGCATGCACGAACAAGGGCCGCTCGAGCAGACCAACCGCAATCTCGACGTCGCGATCGAAGGCGAAGGCTTCTTCCAGGTTCAGCTGCCGAACGGCGAGACCGCCTACACCCGCGACGGCAGCTTCCAGATCTCCGATCAGGGGCAGCTTGTCACCAGCGCGGGCTACGGATTACAGCCGCCCATTCAGATCCCGATCGACTCCGCCGAACTGACGATCTCGAACACCGGCATCGTGTCCGTGCGTCGCGGCAACGACATCGAACCAACCGAACTCGGACGCATCGAGATCGCGCGCTTCGCAAATCCCTCGGGACTCATGTCGCTCGGACAGAATTTGCTCGCCCCCACGGCCGCGTCGGGACAGCCCGTGGTGGGCTTCCCGAACGATGAAGGCATGGGACG
>JBBQAK010000322.1:0-4708 GCA_038316215.1 Gemmatimonadales bacterium
CAGGGCGACCGTTCAAGAAGTCGGCGACGGTGGTTGGCGACGTACTCGGCAAGTATCACCCGCACGGTGACAGCAGCGTGTACGACGCGCTCGTGCGTATGGTGCAGGACTTTTCGCTGCGCTATCCGTTGGTTGACGGTCAGGGCAACTTCGGCTCGATGGAAGGCGACAACGCGGCCGCGTATCGCTACACCGAAGCGCGCCTTACGCGCATGTCGGTCGAGATGCTCACCGACATCGACAAGAACACGGTCGACTTCGCCCCGAACTTCGACGACCGTCTCGAGGAGCCGCGGGTGCTCCCCTCGGGCGTGCCGAACCTGCTGGTGAACGGTTCGTCGGGCATCGCCGTCGGTATGGCGACGAACATTCCGCCGCACAACCTGCGTGAAGTCGTCACCGCCGTGATCGCGATGATCGACAATCCCGAGCTCGAGGGTGCGGCGCTGCGCGCCATCGTGCGCGGCCCCGACTTCCCGACGGGTGGATACATCTACGGGCGCGCCGGAATCGCCGATTATCAGGACACAGGTCGTGGTCGCATCGTGATGCGCGCCAAGGCGGTGATCGAGGAGAAGGAATCGAGCGGTCGTTCGCAGATCGTGGTGACCGAAGTGCCGTATCAGTCCAATCCGGGCAAGCTCGTGATGGATATCGCCGAGCTCGTGCGCGATCAGAAGCTCACCGGCATCAGCGAACTCCGAAACGAATCCGATCGTGACGGTATCCGCATCGTGATCGGCCTCAAGCGCGATGCGATTCCGCGCGTCGTGCTCAATCAGCTGTACAAGCACACCAGCATGCAGAGCACGTTCGGCGTCATTATGCTGGCCCTGGTGCCCGACGTGAACACGCGGCAGCTCGTGCCGAAGGTGCTCACGCTCAAGCAGTGCCTCGAGCATTTCATCGGACACCGTCACGAAGTCATCGTGCGGCGTACGCAATTCGATCTCGACAAGGCGCTCGAGCGCGCGCACATCCTCGAAGGACTCAAGATCGCCGTCGACAACATCGACGAAGTGATCCGCATGATCCGCGCGGCCGATGACACGCCCACGGCGAGCCTGCAGCTACAGGCGCGCTTCGGTCTGTCCGAGCGGCAGGCGGAAGCGATCCTCAACATGCGTCTCGCGAAGCTCACCGGCCTCGAGCGCGACAAGCTCGACGAAGAGCTCACCGAAGTGCGCGCGTTCATTGTCGAGATGCGCGGCATCCTGGAGTCGCGTCCGCGCCGCATGGAGATCATGAAGGGCGAGCTCCTCAAGCTGATGGAGACGTATGGCGATGATCGCCGTACGGAGATCGTCAGCGACGAAGGCGAGTTCTCGATCGAAGACCTGATCGCCGAAGAAGAGATGGTCGTGACCATTTCGCACAACGGCTACATCAAGCGCACACCGCTGTCGCTCTACAATCGTCAGGGGCGTGGTGGCCGCGGCAAGTCCAGCGCGGATCTCAAGGAAAGCGACTTCATCGAGCGCTTCTACGTGGCCAGTACGCACACGTACATGCTGATCTTCACCGATGATGGCCGTTGCTTCTGGCTCAAGGTGCACGAGTTACCGCAGGCTGGGCGCAACACGCGCGGCAAGCCGATCGTCAACCTCATCAACGTCACGCCCGACACGCGCATCCGCGCGATCGTGTTGACGCGCGAGTTCAGTGACACCGAATTCCTGCTCTTCTGCACGCGCAAGGGCACGGTAAAGAAGACGGCGCTCTCACAGTACAGCAATCCGCGCTCGAACGGCATCAAGGCCATCAAGATCGAGGAAGGTGACGAGCTGATGGACGTGCAGGTGACATCGGGCAGCAATGACGTCGTGCTCGCCACGCGTCATGGCCTCTCCGTGCGCTTCCACGAGAGCGATGTCCGTGAGATGGGTCGCGACACCACGGGCGTAAAGGGCATCGAACTGCGCCCGGGAGACCAGCTGGTGGGCATGGTCGTGATCAAACGCGAAGCGACGCTGCTCGTCGTGACCGAAAAGGGTCTCGGCAAGTGCAGTGAGGTAAGCGATTACCGCGTGCAGCGCCGAGGCGGCAAGGGCATTCTCACGCTCAACCGCACCGCCAGAACCGGTGACGTGGTCGCACTCATGGAAGTGGTGCCGGAAGACGAGCTGATGCTGATGACGCGTCAGGGAGTGGCCATCCGCTCTCGTGTGAGCGAGATCCGCGTCACCGGTCGCGCGGCGCAGGGCGTGAAGCTGGTGGCGCTCGACGACCATGATGCCGTGCAGGCGGTGGCCCGCGTGATTCCCGACGACAAGGACGACGCCGACGGCGTCGAAGGGGTTGAAGGGGATGCCCCGACCGGAGAATTGGACCTCGAGGGTGGTGGCGACGCGTGATCACGAACGGTCGCTGATGCCCATCTCCCGAATCCTTGTCGCTGACGACGACGTGGCCGTCCTCGAATCCGTTACCTGGCTGCTGCAGGAAAACGGATACGAGGTCGTTCCTGCCAACGGCGGGATGGCCTGTCTTGAACAGCTCGAGAAGCGCACGCCCGATCTGCTACTCCTCGATATCCTGATGCCGGATGCCGATGGATGTCAGCTGCTCGAGCGGATCAAAAGCGAGGAGCGCTGGCGCGACTTGCCGGTGCTCATGCTGTCCGCGCAGCCGCCCGAAGAAGCGTCGGTGCGGTCGTTAGGGTTGGGGGCAGCCGATTTCATTCGGAAGCCGTATCGGCCGAAGGAGTTGCTGGCGCGCGTACAGGCGCAGTTGCGTACCGGCGCCATGCTGCGTTCCACGCGACTGGCATTGACGCGCACCGAAGAGGCATTGGTGCGCGCACAGCAGGATGCCGACAGCCGTCGAAAGCTGGTGGACATCCTGCACGAAGTGACTGGTGATCTGTCGGTCACCGAACTCTTTCATCTGCTCGTGCGTCGTGCGGCGCGCGCGCTTGGTGTGTCGCACTGCTCGGTCGTGCTGGCGCGGCCGGGCGACTCGCAGGCGGTCGTGGTGGCGGCGTTCGAGAACCCGGGGCTGCAACATCTCAGCATTCAGCTCGACCGCTATCCGGAACTGAAGGCCGCGCTCGAGTCAGGTCAGCCGGTGCTGGTGGAAGATCTGGACACGCATCCGCTGTACGAAGGGGTGCGAAACGTCTGGGGCATCGAAGGGATCGAGGTGCCGATTCGCTCCGTGATCGCGCTGCCGTTCACCGTCGACCGCGGTCAATACGGCGTATTTCTGGTGCGCCGGACGCGCGATCAGGATCCCTTTGGTCCGCACGATCTCGAGTTTGCGCAGTCCGTGATCACCGCGGCGGTGGCGGTGATCCAGCGTGCGCAGATGGTCGAGAGCACGATGGCCGACAACGCACGACTCGAGCAGCTCGCGCAGACCGATCCGCTCACGCAGCTCTTGAACCGTCGCGCACTCACCGAGCGCATCACGGCGGAAATGGAGCGCGCGCTGCGCTACGACTCCACGATGGCCCTGTTGATGATCGATCTCGATCACTTCAAGAAGGTCAACGATACCTACGGCCACCTCGTCGGTGACGACGTATTGCGCGACGTCGGCCAGCTGCTGCTCGACACCATTCGGGGCAGTGATATCGTGGCGCGGTACGGCGGCGAGGAGTTCCTGGTACTCCTTCCGGAAACGGATGAGACGGGCGCGGTCTCGTTCGCCGAGCGCATCCGCGCGGCGGTCGACGAATACGAGTTTGCCCGCGGCGGTGAGCATCCGCCGCTCAAAATCACGTCCAGTGTGGGCGTCGCGGTGTTTCCTGCCGCGCGCATCGAAAACGTCGAAGATCTGTTCTCGCGCGCTGACGCCGCCCTCTATCGGGCCAAGGCCGACGGCCGTAATCGGGTGCGGCAGTAAGACTTAGGGTTGCATGTTCCGGTGCTCGATCATCGCGCATCGGTCTTGCACCACGTCGATGCCGGCCTTCGCGAGCGTCTCCGCTACGGCCGCATCGTGAATCCCCTGCTGCATCCAGACCACACGCGGCCGTGCGGCGAGGATCTCCTCAAGGTGCTGTGCCACATCGCCCGATCGGCGGAACAGCAGCACCATATCGGCCGGCGGTGTCACCGTGCTGAGTGAGCGATGAATGTCTGCGCCCAGGATCTCCGTAATATCCGGGTAGTAGATGGGCACCGGCACGATCTCGTAGTCCGCGCGCTGCAGGTATTCGGGCACGTAGTACGCCGGCCCACCGACGATCTCCGGCTTGATGCCGACCACAGCGATCCGATGCACCGACGACAGCACCTCAGCGAGTTCTGCGGTGTGTTCCAGGAGATGTGAGCGCCATTCGAGCGCCGGAGGCGTTAGCTTGTCGTCCATAGACACTCCCCCTCCTTAGAAATTGCTGGAGCCACCCAGATGCGCATGCTTGTCCTCGGCGCGGGGCTGCAAGGCACCGCGTGCACGTATGATCTGCTGAAAAATCCGTCGGTCTCGCAGGTGCTGTTGGCCGACGTTCGCGTTGGCGCGCTGCCCGCGTTCCTGAAGCCCTTCGCCGGGTCGCGCCTCGAGGCGATCGCGCTCGATGTCCGCGATGCCGCCGCCGTTCGCGCGGTCTTCGCCCGCTGCGATGCGGTGATGAGCGCGATCCCGTACTACTTCAACGCCCCGCTCGCCGCCCACGCCGTGGAAATGGGTGTGCACTTCGCCGACCTCGGTGGCAACACGGAAATCGTTCAGGAACAGAAGAAGCTCGACGCCGCCGCGAAAGCCA
>JBBQAK010000102.1:0-10223 GCA_038316215.1 Gemmatimonadales bacterium
ATACGAGGCGGTCCGCCGACTGCGGTGTGCCGAGCGAGTGGAAGAAGACCTGATGGTCCTCGTTCATCGAGGAAAACGCGGCGTCGGTATCCGACGGCTCGGGATAGCGACTGTAAAAGAAACCATCGCCGTGCCACGCGATCCCAGACACCTTCACCCAGTCGACCACATCGGGCAAGGACTCACGGGTGGCGACATCGATCACACGGATCTGCTGCCAATCGGATCCCGCCTGGCTCAGCATGTACGCGATCCGCGTGCCGGCCTTGTTGAACGTCAGCCCAGCAACACGCGTCGTGCCGTCTGCCGAGAGGGTATTGGGGTCGATCAGGACCAGCGGGACGCCGGCGGTCCCTTTCTGGATGTAGTAGACCGCTTGGTTCTGGAGCCCGTCGTTCTTGGTGAAGAGGTACCACGGCGACTTCACCACCGGGGCTGAGTACCGGGGGTAGTTCACCAGCTCGGTGAGCCGGAGCCGAAGGGCGTCGCGGTACGGAATTCGGTCGAGATACCCGAAGGTGACGCGATTCTGGGCATCAACCCAGTTCTTGGTTTCCGCCGAGGTGTCGTCTTCCAACCATCGGAACGGGTCAGGGACGCGATTGCCGTGGTAGTCGTCCACGTGGTCCACCTTCCGCGTCACGGGATAGGTCAGCACAGCGGTCCTGCTTTCGGGCTCGAGCGGAGAGGTCACGAGGGAGGTGGCACTGGTGGCATCAGGGGCCGGCCAGACGAAACATGGACCGATCCGGGGGCTGCCCAACTCTACCGGCGGGCGGGGCACTAGCGCCAGCGGCAATTCCCTGGGTATCTTCTGAAGCTCTAGTGTTTTACCGGTCTTTCGAGACTGTTTTGAGCTCCCCGGATTATGCCGGGCGGCGATGCCACGTCGGTTCCGGATCGGGAGACTTCGCTCTCAGTCCGCGTCATGGCCTCTCGCACCGTTGGTGTTGGTGTCGTACGCTGCACGGGCTTCGGCTTCAGGCAGATCGACGTCCTACCGCCGGATCTGCAGCACCTGAACCGGGCGCGGTTTGACCCCGGAGAGAACTATGCATCCGTTTATCGAAACGCAGAAAGAGTGGATGAAGACCGTGACGCCGTTCCGCCCGGGTGACACCGTGCGTGTGAACGTGCGCGTAAAGGAAGGCGATAAGGAACGCGTTCAGGCGTTCGAAGGCGTCTGCATCGCGCGTCGTGGCGGTGGTGTCAGCGAGACGTTCACCGTGCGCAAGATTTCGAACGGTGTCGGTGTCGAGCGTATCTTCCCGATCCACAGCCCGATGGTGGCCGAGATCGTCGTCGTTCGCCGTGGCGCCGTGCGCCGTGCGAAGCTGTACTACCTCCGCGACGTGACGGGTAAGGCCGCGCGTATCAAGGAGCGTAAGGTCGTGCGCGCCCCGCGGGGCGCGTAACCACCACGTACCACGCGCTACCAGGAAGCCGGCCCTCGTGGCTCGGTGGACGCCGATCGAGCGCACCTTGCGTGCGCAATACGGACCGCTCCTGGTGGGTGTGGATGAAGTCGGACGGGGCCCGCTCGCGGGCCCCGTTGTCGCATGCGCCATCGTCATGCCGCCCGCGCGCCGTGCCATCGCGGGCGTGGACGATTCCAAGAAGCTCGACGCCGCCACCCGCGTCACACTTGCCGCCCGCATCCGAGAGCAAGCCCTCGTCGTTTCGTTGGGCGCCGCCAGTGCGCGCGAGATTGACCGCATCAACATCTATCACGCGACGGTCCTCGCGATGCAGCGCGCGCTCGCTCGTGTCCCCGACCGGCTCGGCTGCGACCCGGATCACGTGCTCGTGGATGGCAAGCCGTTGCGTACGCTTGGGTTCGTGCACACCGCGGTCGTGAAGGGCGACGGCAAGTGCTACGCGATCGCGTGCGCGTCGATCGTGGCGAAGGTGACGCGCGACCGACTGATGCACGCCCTCGCGGTCCGCTACGGCGGCTACGCATGGGAGCGCAACAGTGGTTATGGTACCGCCGTGCACCGCGCAGCGCTCGACGCACGCGGTCTCACGCCCCATCATCGGCGCAGCTTCTGTCTCGACGAACAGGTCGCCCTGCTTCTCGACACGGTGGTCACCGATGACTTCGATGTCCCTTCTCAGTCTCTTCTCACGGAGTGAGTGCATGAATGACGCGACTGGTGGATCCGATCTGACGCGCGACGATTCGATCTTTCGCGCAGGGCTTCTCGACGGACAGGTGGCGCTTGTCACCGGCGGCGGCACGGGTATTGGCTTGGGTATTTCGCAGCTCCTCGCAGAACTTGGCGCGCATGTCGTGATGGCGAGTCGGAAGCCCGCGAATCTCGAAGCGGCCCGCGCCGATATCGCGTCGCGCGGCGGAAAGGTCACGGCCGTGCAACTCGACGTGCGCGATCCGGAGCAGGTGAAGGCGGCCGTCGATGGCATCGCGCAGCAGTTGGGTCGTATCGACGTGCTCGTGAATAACGCGGCCGGCAACTTCTACGCACCGAGCGCCACGTTGTCGCCGAATGCGTGGAAGAGTGTGGTCGAGATCGATCTCTACGGCACCTTTTACTGCTCACAGGCCGTGTATCCGATCATGGCCGCCCAGGGCGGCGGCCGCATCGTGAGCACATCAATGACGTTGCACTATCGCGGATGGCCCATGATGGCGCACGCGACCGCTGCTAAAGCCGGGGTCGATGCGCTCACACGCACGCTGGCCGTGGAGTGGGCACCGCAGCGCATTCGCGTGAACGCGATCGCGCCGGGGCCGATTCCCACGGAAGGGGTGCGCAAGGCGTTCACGCCACCCGCGGACAGCGGCGTGCCTGACGTGTTCGCCGCCGCCGATGCGCGTATGGCCGCGTATGCGAAAAAGGGAATCCCACTCGGCCGTTGGGGATCACCGCGAGACATCGCGAACATGGTGGCCTTTCTCGCGTCGCCGGCTGGCGACTGGATCACCGGGTCGATCTTCGTGATCGATGGCGGCGAATGGTTGGCGAAAGCGCCGGCCTGACGACCGAGCACGCGGCGTGTTCTCCACCGCGTGTGACGCGGAATACGCTCGAATGCAATTGGGACGGAATGCGTGATATGAGACACATCGAAAGTCGTGTCGAGTGACGACCTTCCTTTCCGTGGTTCGCGTTATGCATGAAGCATGTCTCGCGAGCCCGACGGATGAACGTCGACACTCGAGCTCTACCACACGACAGGAAAAGGAGAACTCATGCGACAGGCAAAGTATGCGGCCATGGTGGTTCTGGCGGCGAGCACGTTGGGCGCGTGTGCCACGAAAGGCTTTGTGCGACAGGGACTCGAAGAGCAGCGCGTGGCGCTGAGCACCGAGAAGACCGAGCGCGTAGCAGGCGATGACGCGCTGCGTTCGGATGTCAGCGGACTGCGCACGGATCTCAATGCGCTGCGCAACGACCTCACGACGATGCGCTCCGAGTTCGGCGCGAAGATCACCGCGATGGACGGGCAGGTGAAGTTCGCGATGCCCGTGCACTTCGCTTTCGATGATGCGTCGGTGCGCCAGGACGACCAGGCGGCGCTGGAGAAGTTTGCGCAGGTTGCGAACCAGCACTACAAGGGCGCCACGATCACGATCGAAGGTTTTGCGGATCCTGCTGGATCGGCCGACTACAATCTGCGCCTCTCTCGCGAGCGGGCTGACGCCGTCCGTGACTTCCTCGTGACCAAGGGCCTTGATGGTTCGGCGCTGCGCACGGTCGGTTATGGCAAGACGCGTCTCGTTCGTCCCGGCGCACAGGGCACTGCGAATGGAGCCGAACTCAATCGCCGCGTGACCTTCGTCATCGAGACGCCGGCTGGCGCCGCGACGGTGGCCGTGCTGTCGGGCATGCGCTGATTCGACTGACAGTGGTGTAGCGGTGCGCGATGGCCGGCTCTCTTCGGGGAACCGGCCATCGTTGCGTTTGCCCACCGCGCCGACGTAGATAGAACGAGGTGCCCGGTCCGCTTGGCATGTCTCACCTCTTCTCGGCTATCATGCGACGCTGGAAAACAGAAGGGCTGCGTGCAACGTGTGCGCGAACGCTGGCCATGACGCTGGCTGGAACGCTCCTCGCCGGGGCCTGCGTGGCTCCACTCACATTGGCGCACGACGATTCGGATACGGTACTGTCCCGGCAATTGCTGGCGGCGCCGAATCCGTCGCAGCAGGGTCGCTTCGCCGTGAAGACGCTGTACTACGGCAGTGGCACCGACAAACAGCGCGCGATCTATCGCGACTCGATCACGCTGAAGACGGCCGTGGTGAACGGCGCCAAGTTCGCGTCGGCGCCCTCCCCGCAGCAGGCGCAGATCCGTAAGAAGTACTGGGGCTTCGACTTCACCAAGTTGCCCGTGAACGGTCGTGTGTGGTATCCGGATGCGTCGGGCCCCTTTCCGCTCGTGCTCGTGGTGCACGGCAACCATGATATGAAGCAGTTCTCCGATCCGGGCTATCAGTATCTCGGTGAGCTGCTCGCGTCGCGTGGATTCATCGTGGCGTCGGTCGACGAGAACTTTCTGAACGGCAACATCCGCGGTGAGAACGACGCGCGCGGCTGGATGCTGCTCAAGCACTTGCAGGCGTGGACGCGCTTCAATGACTCCACCGGTTCGCCGCTGCAGGGCAAGGTGGACATGCACAACATCGCGCTCATGGGACACTCGCGCGGTGGGGAAGCGGTTTCGGTGGCTGGGGCGTTCAATCGGTTGCCATACTATCCCGACGACGCCACGGTAACGTTCGATTTCAACTTCGATATCAAATCGCTCGTGGCGATTGCGCCGGTCGATGGGCAGTACCGTCCGGCCGACGTGCCTACGCCGGTCTCCAACTACAACTACTTGCTGATTCACGGGTCGCACGATGGCGACGTGTCCACCTTCAACGGGCTGGCGCAGTACGAGCGCATCCGTTTCACCGACGGGAAGCCGTGGTTCAAGTCGGCCGTGTTCGTGTATCGCGCCAACCATGGCCAGTGGAACACGACGTGGGGCAGTCTCGATGGCGGGCCGCGCAGCGCCCGGTCACTCGATACCCGCGGCCTCATCTCGCAGGCGGACCAGCGAAAGTTCGCCGAGGTCTACATCACGGCCTTTCTCGAGGCCACGTTGCGCGACAAGCGTGAGTATCTGCCGATGTTCCGCGATCATCGCGTGATCGGGCAGTGGCTACCGAAGACGATGTACACGACCCGATTTCAGGAGAGTGGATTTCATACCGCTGCCGACTTCGAGGAAGATGTGGACGTGACCACCGGGTCTGTATCGGGCGTCGTGCTGTCGAGCGACTCGCTGGCCGTGTGGAAAGAGTCCCCGGTGCCGTTCCGGTCGCGTGGCTCGACGCAAGCGCACAACGCGGTGACCATCGGCTGGAACAACCGCATCGCCGGCGACGACACCACGAAGCTGGGCCGGCCGGCCGCGTTCACGATGCAGATCAGCGACTCGCTGCGCACGTCGTGGAACGTTGGGGCCGCGTCGTCGCTGGTGTTCTCGCTGTCGCCGACCGAGGCCAAGCCGGGACCGCGTGCGGTCGCGCGCGACACCACGAAGCAGGCGGACTCGCTTGCGAAGGTCGCACCCAAGAAGCCATCGCCCAAGAAGCCGTCGCCGAAGGATGTAAAGCCGGATACGGTACCGATCGATCTCTCGATTGTCGTGACCGATGTCGGCGGCCGCTCCGCATCGCTTCCGCTCTCGGCCTATGGTGTCGTCCGCCGTCCGCTCGCATCGTACGTGTATCGACGTGCCGGCCGCGACAAGCAGCGCTTCGCCAACGTGTACGAAATCGTGCTGCAGACGTACGCGATCCCGCTCGCTGATTTTGCCCGCGCCACGCCCGGCTTCGATCCCGCCCGCATCATGCGGGTGCAGTGGCGATTTGATCGCAGCGTCGCCGGTACGATCGTCCTCGACAACATCGGCCTCTCCAACATGCGTCCCGAGTTCACCGCACAGACGATCGGAGCGGCGCGATGAGCCGTTTAACCACTTCCATGCTTCGCGGGACCGTGCTCGTGGCGGGGTTGGCCGTCGGCATCGCCACCGGAGCGGTCGCATCGATTGCCAACGCGCAGGCGCCGGTGCCCGATCACCGTGAACGCTACGCACCGCTCATTCTGAAGGTACCTGCCACGGCGCGCATACTGTCGTTGGGTGGTGCGCAGGTTGCCCTCCGCGACGTCGATGCGGTGTTCGGCAATCCTGCCTTGGTGGGCACGGCCACCGCGTTGGCCTTCGGCGCAGCGCGTTACGCGAGCGGGGCGACGGCGGGACAATTTGCGAGCAGCTCCACGATTGGACCGCTCGGCCTCGGCGTGGGCGTGCAGTTGCTCGACGCGGGCGCGCGCTACGGCGCGTTCCCGGCGCAGAGTGAGGTGCTCACGCGCGAAGCGGCCGCAGGAACCAGCAGTATCGCGGCAACGCTCGCGGCGTCACTGACCTGGAAACAGCTGCGGTGGGGCGTGGGTGCGAAATATGTGGAGGAGCGCGTGAGTGATGATCGCGCCGGTGGGGTGGTGTTCGACATTGGCGCGTCGAAGTCGCTGCAGTTTCTGAATAGCACCGTGGGGGTCGCGGTACAGCATCTTGGGCCCCGTCTCGAGGTGGGCGGTCGCCGCGAATTCTTGCCCGCCCAACTCGCCCTCGGCATTGCCACCGCACCGCGGGGGCTCGGCAAATGGCTTGACCTGTCGGGAACCGCGGAGCTCGATGTGCGACGCGACGGTGAGGTGTTTCCCCGTGGCGGCGTGGAGCTGAGCTACGTGCCCATCGAGGGCGTAGCGTTCACCGGTCGCGTGGGTGGGCGCCGGCCGCAGTTGCGCGAGGAGCGTGCGGTCGGGCTGGGTGGCGGGTTTACGGTGGATCGCTTCACACTCGACTACGGGTGGGAGGCCCTGCGCGAGGGCTCGGGGCATCGGGTCACGCTGCGGCTGCGATAAGGAGATTTTGCACGTCGCTCCACTGTTGGCGCGGGGCGTCAATTCGTTAAATTGCGAGGCTGGCCCGCTTCACGGCGTGTCGGCGCTCCGGTAGCTCAGTTGGTAGAGCAGTGGCCTTTTAAGCCATAGGTCGTGGGTTCGAGTCCCACCCGGGGCACTCGCTGGTTACACGGCTATCTTTGAGGATGCGCAATCGCACCCTCATTTCAGCGGCGTTGGGCTTCCTCGCCGCCAGTCTGTGCCTCCCGCATCAGGCCCGGGCGCAGCTCGGGCTCCCGTCGCGGACGTCCAACACGGACAGTGGCCCAGCCACCGTGTCCACCGCGTCGCCTCGGGCGGCGCTGCAGTCGTTCTTGCGCCTGGCTGAGGCCAGCGACTGGGTTGGCGCCGCGGAATACCTCTCGGTGCCCACGGCAGAGCGTGAACGCTCGGAACAGCTGGCGCGGCGCCTGAAGACCGTTCTTGATCAGCGTTTGGCGATCGACGTGCGCACGGTGTCGGGCGCGGTGTCCGGCGATACCACCGACGGCGACGTGGGTGGTGACCGCATCGGCGTCATTGCGTCGGCGAGCGGCCGCGAAGATCCTGTCCGTATGGTGCGGCTCTCCGCCCCCTCGTCGGGAGGACCGGTGCGGTGGGTGTTCTCGCAGGCCACCGTCGGATTTATTGACGGATGGTTCGAGAATCTGGGCGCGCCGTGGCTGCGCGAGCGGCTCCCGAGAACGCTGATGCGTGTTGGGCCGCTCAACGTCTACTATTGGCAGTGGATCGGTCTCGGGCTGGCGATTCCCGTCGTCCTGCTGGTCGCGTGGGGACTCGGTGCCGTGCTGCGCAACCTGCTGGGTCGCATCGCGAAACAAACCGTGACTGAATGGGACGATCTGCTGCTCGAACATTTGCGCGGACCGTTTCGGTTGTGGGCAGCGTCGTTAGCGATCGACCCCTTGCTGTCATTGCTCGACCTCAACACGCGCATGGCGACCTTCTTCACGTCGCTCACGCGCGGGCTCCTGCTCATTTCGATCTTCTGGGCGATGCTGCGCATCATCCGCCTCGCGCAGGATCGGGTGGGCAATGCCGCCTGGGCCACGGGACAGGGCACGCAGGCGCGTACCCTGGTGCCTCTACTCGGCAATTTCTTGCGCGTCACGCTGGCGATCATTGCGCTCTTGGTCGCGCTGGCGCAGTTCGGGTATCCGGTGGGGACGCTGGTGGCCGGTCTCGGGATCGGTGGTATTGCGTTCGCGCTCGCGGCGCAAAAAACCGTGGAGCATTTATTCGGCAGCGTGTCACTGGCCGCCGACAAGGCGTTCCGCGTGGGCGACTGGGTGCGCGCGGGTACGACGGAGGGCAACGTCGAACGCATCGGTCTGCGCTCCACGAGCGTCCGCACGATCGATCGCACGGTGGTGCGTATTCCGAATGGCCGACTGGCCGAAGAGCGGATCGAAACCTTCGGCGAACGCGATCGCATTGTGCTTCGCACCGATATCGATCTCACATACAGCACGACGCCGGCGCAGCTCGAACGTATCCGTGATGCGCTCGAGGCCGCGCTGCGCGCGCATCCGCTCCTCTTTCCCGATGTGGTGCGCGTACACGTGGTGGGGTTCACCGACTCGGCGATCCGCATCAACGTGGTGGCGTGGTTCCTGACCACGGAAATCATGGAGTTCCTCCGTATTCGCCACGAGATGCTGTTGACCTTCATGCGCATCATCGAAGAGCACGGGTCGAGCTTTGCATTCCCGTCGCGTACCGTCTATCACGTGCAACCGGATGGCACTCCGCTTCCGGTCAGCGCGCCGGGGGCGCTGGCCATCGATGATTAGCGGCGTGACGCCTTCATGATCACCATGCCGTCGCCTGCCGCGCTCCTGCTTGCGCTTGCGCAAGGCGACATGATCCAGGCACCGCCGCCGTTGCTCGCCACGGAGTTGGCGGCGACCCTGTTGCAGGGCGCGATCACCACCGGGCTGGCCGCGCTGTGTGCGCACTTGTATGTGCGCTACCGCCGTCCGTGGTTCGGCTGGTTTGCGGTCGCGTGGAGCGTGTACGTCGCGCGGCTACTCTGTATTCTGAGCTTTCTGCTCACCGGCGAGCGCGTGTGGTTGTACTGGCATCAGGTCACCACCGGCTGGACCGCCCTCGTGCTGCTCTGGTCGGCGGTGGTGTTTCTGCGGCAACCCAAGGCACGGCCGGCCTATCTGCTGCTGGCGCTCTTCCCGGCGCTCTGGTCGTACGTCGCGATTTATGAACTCGACCACTTCCTGTGGGCCGCGCTACCGGCGGTGCTATTCCTGAGCGGTGCGACGATGTGGACCGGGTGGGTGTTCTGGCGCCATCACCGGATCGCGCGCTCAACCGGCGCACGCCTACTGGCCATTTCGTTCTTCCTGTGGGGATTGCACCACCTCGACTATCCGTTCCTGCGCGCGCAGGGCGCCTGGACGCCGTGGGGCTACTACCTCGACATCTCGTTCGAGTTGCTGGTCGGCTTCGGATTGGTGCTATTGGTGCTCGACGATCTCGGACGTGGGGTACGCGCCCTCTCGGCGCTCTCGGGTGACCTGCAGCGCCGTGATCGCACCACTGATCCACTCGATGCACTCTTGTCGCGTCCTCTCGCGTTGCCAGGTGTGCGCGGCACGGCGATGTATCTCTTCGAAGCCGACGGCGGCGATGACGCCCGCGGGTCAGACGTCCTCGACGGAGTGCTCACGGCATGGCCCGACGACGACTCCTCCGACGAGGCGCCTGACGACGCCGCTCCGCGGGCTGCCGCAGCGAGGGGTGCCACACCGGCCACCCGTGGACGGTTCGTGCGCGGTGCCGGCTCCTGCGCGTCGTGGGACAATGCGCGCCCTGACAAGGCGGTGCTCGATGCGCTCACCCGGATGCGCATTTCGCGGCGCCCCCAAGTTGTGGCAGCCGAAGGGCGGCAGCCGTTCATCGCGGCGTTGCCGGTCGGAACGGGCTCTCGTCTGGTTGGGGCGCTCGTCATGGCGGGCGACGTGCGCAATCCGTTCACGGCCCTCGATGACGACTTCCTGCTCACGCTCGGCCAGCAGGTTGGCGCGGCGCTCGAGCAGTCGGCGCTCGACCGCCGGCTCGCTACGCGTACCACGGCGCTCGAGCAGCTCTCCGCCCGTATGGTCCGCCAACACGAGGATGAGCGCCGACGCCTCTCGCGCGAATTGCACGATGAAACGGCACAGGTCTTTTCCGCCGTAAAGATGCAGCTCGAAGCATTGCGCCCGCTGTTGGCCGAGGGGGCCT
>JBBQAK010000316.1:0-4743 GCA_038316215.1 Gemmatimonadales bacterium
GGCGGGCACGTTCGCGTTGGGTATACTCACGGGCACCGGCCCGGGACCGTACGCAGCGTACGGCGTGCCGAACGCGAATACGCAAACGGGAGATTTGCATCAGGTGCTCGCGACGGCGTACACTGGCAGCGGAACGCTGACGTCAACGCGCTCGGTGATGCAGTTCAATCGCAATCTCACGAACCGCACCATTACGCTCGGTCCGGTGTTGACGTCGCCTGCAGTGACATCGCTCGGCGCGTCGCCGTATCTGCGCTTCTCGGCTGCCGGCACGTGGCAGGCGGAATACGCCGATGCGATCGGCATCGGCTACACGCAGCCGTCCGCGAACAGTAATAGTTGGACGATGACGGCATCGCGTAGCTACGTCGGGACCGGCGCGTCATCGTGGACGCTGGCGCTACCTGACTTCAGTGCCGTGGCCGGCTTCAACACGTCGTGGGCACTAGCGAGTACCACCACCACGTGGTCCGCCACGGCCACGGGCTATATCTCGGGCGTAACATTTACGTCATACATCGAAGACACCGCATTCCGCTTCGGATCGCGCACGAACACTGTGTCGCCCTGACGCTTACTGATGGTGTGTGCGCGGTACACGTTGGAAACGCTACCAAACACATCGCCCCCGTTCGCGCTCTGCGAACGGGGGCGAAGTATTTCTCCAGTGCGTCCGATTACTGGAACGTCCGGGGGCGCGCGCGATTCACCCGGTCGCTTTGCGCCGCTTCTCGAGCGGCGTGACATCACGGCGCGCGGCCGGGGTGATCCCCACGTCGCGCGCCTTTTGACGGAATGCCGTACCGTGATCCACCGGCTGCCCGGTTTCATGCTGCCATTGGTGCACCATTTCATGCAGCAGCGTGTGCATCGCCTCGCGCCAGCCATGCCGCGTGATGTGCGTGCGTGACATGACAATCTCGGGCGGCGTGTGGCGCGAGCCCGGATCGTAATGGCCGAGACGTGTGGCCATGCGCCCAGACAGCCGCAGCGGAATGACCGAGAGCGTGCCATCGAACCACTTCGCGTTGAGCTCACGGTGCGATTCCACAAGCTGCGCGATCATGGCCACGTCACCGGGACGCGCCGGTTCCTGTCGGCGAACTGACGGACCGCGCTCTACATCGAAAGCGAGGATGGCTTCGCGCGCCGTGATACGCTCCATCTTGTTGCGCGCGGTCGCGAACGCAACGATGGCACGCAACACCGATTCCGGCGCTTCGGCGTACCCCTCGTGGATGCGCAGTGTGCGCCCGATCAGCGACACCATCACGGTGCGTGTGCGCATCAGCACCAGCGCATCGACCCCGCGCAAGCCGAGATCCTCCAGGCGGGAGAAGAGCACGGCGGTGCGCGCACGCACGGCCGTGCGGCCACGCGATGGACGCGTATCGTCGGCCACTGGCTTCTGCGGCGCGGGCACGAACGCCGGGGTCAGCACCGGCGAGAACAGCTGCGTGAACAGCTGCGACACGGCGGCGGTGACCGACTGCGTCAACGTCGGCGGCAGCGTGGGTGGTACAGCCATCGGCAGCGTCGCCACCGGCGTCGCCGTCGCAGCCGACGACGACGCTTCGGACGCGGCGGGAGCCGCGTCGAAGAAGTCGAAACCCAATTGCGTGTGCCGGCTACTCATCGGGGCGGAAGATGCGCCTCCTCCTGGGGTCCGCGCAACGTGTTAACCATTTCCGCGAGCGCGTCGATCTCGTCGCCAACAATGTCGTGACCGATTCCCGGATAGATGCGCAGATCGACCGTCGCCCCGAGCGTACGGAACACACTGGCGGACGAGCGCACGATGGCCTCGGGGATATGCCCGTCGGCATCACCGCATGCGAGCAGAACCGGCGTGCCGCCGAGCGAGCCGTGATCGTCGCGCGGCACCGACGGATCGCCGATCAGCCCACCCGCCAGCGCCGCCACCCCGCCGAATCGCACCTGCGACGTCGCCGCGATCGTCGCGTATTCGAGCATCAGACACGCGCCCTGCGAGAAGCCCACCAAAATGATGCGCTCACTCGGGATCCCCGCCGCGCGGACGTGCTCGATGGCCGTACCGACCGAGTCCAGCGCGCTGCTGAGCCACGGCTCGTTCTGCTCCCGAGGATCGAGGAACCGCTTCGGATACCAGCTGTTGCCGACGGCCACCGGGGCGACCAGCGCCGCATCGGTGGCCTTCGCGGCCCTTGCGATCGGCAGCATCCCGTCCGCGCTGCCACCGCGCCCGTGCACCAGCACGAGCGCGTACGATGCTTGATCGAGCGGTGTGCCGGCCACTACGGGCGATATCCCGGCGTGCGGATCCATTGCCTCGCGATTCACGTCCTCCCCTCCATCGTCTCGGAAATCGGCAGTGACCGGCCGGGGTGCGAAAGCATCCCCCGGTCGCCGTCGAAGCCATCGTAGGGCCACGGTGCACGATCGATCTCCTCGATGTGCGCCTCGATCTGCTCGCGATGCTCCTCGAGCCAGGGTGGTAGCCGAACTGTCGAACCCGTCGTGCTCACGGGCTCGTCGACCAAGAAGCCCGGGCCCATGGTGGCCAGTTCCACGATGTGTCCGTCGGGATCCTTCGTGTAAATGCTCTTGAAGTACACCCGGTCCATCACCGGCGACACGTTGAGACCAGCATCGAGCAGGCGGTCGCGGAACAGGAGTTGCTCGGCTTCGTTGGCTACCGCCAGCGCGTAGTGATGCCCCTGCCCCGTACCCATGTGAGAGCGACGCTCAGTTGCCGGTCGCTCCAGATACGTCAGCAGCGACCCCGGACGGGCATCGGGACTGCCCCAGGACCAGTGGCGCGTCCCCGGATCATCGAAATTCTCCGTCTGCTTCACCAACGTCATGCCGAGCACGCCGCGCAGAAACTCGTCCGTGCGCTCCACGTTCGTGGTCATCGCCGTGAGGTGATGCATGCCGCGGGTCAGCGCCATGGCCGCATCGATGCGGGCAACAGGCTCCGGCCACGTGAGCGTCGCGATCATCGCTTCGTCACGACCGCCGCGTACCAGCTCCGCCGGCGGTGTACGCTGCCTTGTGATACCGGACTGCTCATTGAACAGCATGCCCGGGCCATCGGTCGCGAGTTCGAGAATGACACCGTCGGGATCGCGGAAATAGATCGAGGTGAAATACTGCCGGTCGTACGGACCGCGAACGCGCAGTCCAAGATCGGTGAGACGCCGCTTCCAGCGGAGCAGCGCATCGCGGTCGGCCACCCGCAGCGCGACATGGTGCGTGCCGCCGATACCGGTACGCCCGCGCGGCGCCCGCGGCCATTCGAAAAACGTGACGACCGTGCCTCCGCTGCCCGTTTCATCGGCGAAGTACAGGTGATAGCTGCCGGGGTCGTCGAAGTTGACCGTCGTTTTGACCAGCCGCAGGCCGAGCACACGGGAGTAGAAATCGACCGTCCGCTGCGCGTTGCTGGCAACGAGCGTGACGTGATGGAGACCGAGGAGGGATGGAGTGCTGGACATGACGCCCTAGCCGCGGTCGACAGTAGTGGACATCGGCCCCGGCACGAAGGCGCCGTCGTGGTACCCCCAAGCGCGGACGGTAACGTGCGTGGCCGTCGCCTCGATCACATTCAACGCCGACGGCCGTCGTTTTCGCATGCGGCTCGACAACGTATTCGCGCCGCTCACCAGAAACCGCCCCGTCGTGCGCTGCACATCCTCCGTCCGCTCTTCGTGGTCGTGCCCGGTGCACACCACGTCGACCGACATCGCGGCGATACGGTCGAGCGCCGCTTGCGGCTGCTTGAGACCCCATCGATGCGACAAGTGCCCGCGCACGACGTTGTGATGCACCACGAGCAGCCGCAGATCGCCCGGCGGGCTGGCCGTCAATTCGCGTGCAGCCCACGCAAACTGCGCGGGGGTCAGTCCGCCTTTCACGCGCCAGTCGCGCGGATACCAGGTGATTGCCTGCGGCAGCATACCGGCCGCCGAGTTCAATCCAACCATGGACACGCCCGGCACGCGCACCACCGGCTCAAGCAGCGGATTGATGTACTGCTTGTACCGCTCGTGCAGCCGACTGGCGTCACCCCAGCCGAACGGCGCGCTCCACCACGCGGTGTCATGATTGCCTGGCACTTCGATGGTCGGCGCGATGGCGCGGAAGCGATCGACAATCTCGCGCGCACGCGCAAACTCACGAATGCGGGCGCGCTGCGAGAAGTCGCCGGAAATCACGATCGCGTTGAACCGCGACGCGGCCGCCATGTCGAGTGCGGCGGCCACGTGCGCGGCCACGAACGGGTGGCCGCAGTGAATGTCCGAGATGTGCAACACGCGCACGGGCGCCGCGTCCGGCGATGCGCCCGTCGTCGCACCCGCCGTCGCGCCCGTGGCAGGATCAGCCAAGGCGCGCGATCACCGCGTCGGTGAACTGGTCGGTGGTCGATGTGCCGCCGAGGTCGCGCGTCAGCACCGCCCCATCACGAATGGTGCCTTCGAAGGCGCGACGGATGTGCTCGGCCCGACCACGATCGCCAATGTGATCGAGCATCATGCACGCGGCCAGCACCAAGGCGCCCGGGTTCGCGATGTTCTTGCCGACGATATCCGGCGCGGTGCCGTGCACCGCTTCAAAGATCGCCGCGTTGGTGCCGATATTGGCGCCAGGCGCGAGCCCGAGCCCGCCCACCAGTCCGGAGATTTCGTCGGACAGAATATCACCGAACAAATTAGTTGTGACCACCACGTCGAAAATCTCAGGACGCATGACCAAGTGCAT
>JBBQAK010000415.1:0-3516 GCA_038316215.1 Gemmatimonadales bacterium
GAGCACCAGCAACACGACTGTGCCGCCGACGCCGAGCTTCATACCGCCGCCGCCGCGGAATCCACCGCCGCCACTCGCGCCACGGCGATCCTCGAGATTGTCGCTCCGTCCACCTGGGGTCCAACGCATGTTGTTCGCTCCGCGATTACGGCGCCGTGTCCGGCTTCACCGTTAAAAAGTCCTGATCATCCGCCCCGACCGTGCGCAGCCAGACCAACACCTCGGCGATGCGCTCCGGGCCGAAAATTCCTCGCTGCCCCTGCAACCGGCGCACCTGCCGTAGCTCGCGCCCCTTTTGTGACCACGTCGAACTGTAACTGCCGAAGAAGCTCGTTGCCGACACATTCGCCGGGAGATCAACGGTCCAGCCCGGCGGCAGCGTCACGACCCATTCGGTGGTATTGGTGATCGGCGCAAGAATCCGGCTCGCGTCGATCGGTAGCTGTCGGGGGCCGCGAGCCTCCAAGTCACCAAGCGCCGCACGAAAGCTCCGTGCCGGTCCACGCACGACCGATGGCACCGCCAGCACTTTGGTGGTCCCGATCGTGCGAATCAGCCCGTCGGACGACACCGCGTACGAGAGCTGCGCGGTGGCGCGCAAATCGCGGCCATTGAACAGCACTAGCGAATCGACACGTGAGCTTCCGGTCCCTTCGGCGCCGAAGATGCGCTGCGTCAGCGACCGGGCGAACGCGGCGCGACGGGTCGAGTCCAGCGGGGTGCCCAACACCAGACGCAGCCCGTAGGTGGGCGAGCCTTCCGCCCGCTCAACCGCATGTCCAGCCGCACGCCCGTCCGAGCCGATCTCCATCGTGAGTTGAAACGTGGACACGTTGCGCTCCGTGGGCCGCACGGGAAGCGTGATGCGCTGCGCCGTGCCATCATCCCCCACGATGATCGCGAAGCTCCCCTGATACGCATCGGGCAACTCGCCATAGGGAATCGACTCGGCGGTCAAGTCGGTGTAGCTCCAACCGGTGCCGTCGCGCACGGCGGCGATGGCGTGATTGAACTGAAAGATCGACGGCATGCTGGGATCGGGACGCTGCGAGAGCGACAGCAGCACCGGATTCGCCGCGATGCGATATCGACGGAGCGCCGCCACGAACAGCGTGGCCTTGTCCTTACAGTCGCCGAGCGATGTAGACAGCACCTCGTCGGGGGTGCGCGGCTGATAGCTACCCATGCCGAGTGCGACGGAGAGATACCGGATGTCCTGCGCCACGAAGCGATGCACCGCGCGAATGGTGTCGAGCTTCGTGCGCGCGCTGCTGGCGCGCACGATCGAATCCATGCGTGCGGCGGCCGTCGCACTCAACGCGTAGCGGTCCTTCGACAACCCGTGATACCAGCGCGCGATGTCGGTCCACGTGCCGCTCGGACCCACCGTGATCGTCTGCACGACGCCATTGGAATCGGCGGCGAACGGTTCACCGCGAATAGCGGGCTGATCGTTCGAGATCCACGTGTACCGACGACGGCCATTCGCGATATCGTCGCGGCGGCGCACGGTCAGATTGCGCTCCACGATGGTGGGCGCGTACCCCTCCGGGACATCAAGCTCGATCAGTGTACGCCGCACCGGCACCGGACCGTTCAATCCCGCGCGAAAGAGAAAGTCTCCCGGACGTGGCGGCGTCGACTCCGTCAATGTCCACGCGATATCCACCACCGTGCCCGCCGTCACGCCTGCCAGCGACAGGCGACGCACACGCTGATCCTGATAAATCGGATTCGCCATGGCCGCCGGCACGTCGGCATCCTGCGACTGTGCCGGCTTATCACCGATCACGACACCCGTGGTCCGCAGCACGCGTACCCATTCGATCGTGAGTGACTGATGCGACGACGAGAACGCGAACGCCTGCTCGGCCAATCCACGCGCGGCGCTCTCGTCGATGACCTGCACCGCCCGCCGATTGCGCTGTTGCCAGCGTCCGTCGGCGTCCACGCGAAAACTGGATTCCTGCAGCAGTACCACGAACGGCTGCCCCACCACGCGCGCCGGATCGACCGCGAGGCGCAACACCGAATCCGACGGCATCAGCGGCAACGGCGAAGTCGGCGCGACCTGCGCCGACAGCGCGCGTGCACACGAGAACATCAGGGCGCTCAGCGCCAGGAAACGAAGCATACGGAATGGTCGCATGCGCGCGTCGCTGACGCGAGTCGCTGACGCGAGTCGCCCTCGTGATCGTGTCGCTACGCGGCCATCAGGTCGTCTCGCGCGAACGCCAAGCTCACGGCTCGGCGCGCGCCACGCTTGAGTGCGCGATGCACCGATCGCGCGTAGCGCACAAAGTTCGACCCAGCCCATGGATGTCGCTCAAAGAAATCGAACGGGAGCATACCGCCCTTGAGACGATTACACGGACCGCAGGCCGACACGAGATTCCCGGGGTCGTGCGCCCCGCCGCGGGCCAGCGGGAAGACATGATCGAGGGTGGCGCTGCGATGATCGAGACGCGTCGCGCAATACACGCAGCGTTGACCACAGTCGCGCAGGGCGGTGCGGCGCATGGCCTGTTTCGCGGCCACGTGGGCCGCGATCTGTGGCCGAAGTGACGACGCCCCGGCGGAGGCGGTAAGCCTCACGACGGGGCGTTGAGAACGGTCGGTGCGAAAGAGCCGGCGCGATGAGGGCCGGGATCGTGCCGACGGGTTGGCCGGACGGCACGGGCAGGAATTACCGCGAGTGGAAGGCATCATCCTCCTGGAAAACCGGGTGGACACGCACACCAAAGCTGAAACGATCGCTGCTTCGATCCTTCGTACATTTCGACAATACGATCACGTTCCTGCTCCCGTCAAGGCGAGAGCAGGACCGTTACATCGGCATCCTGCCTACACTTTCATCCCGGTGTTCGAGAGCGGGTCACGGAGCATGCTGCCAATCCGGGCCGCCATGCCATCGAGCTGCTGACGATTCGGCATCTGGGAGCCGGGGAACGGCAGCGGCACGTCAAACCCGTCACCCTCACGGCGCGGGATCAGGTGGATGTGATAGTGCATCACGTTCTGGCCCGCGGCGGCGCCCGAGTTCACGACGATGTTCATATCGCTCGCCCCCGATGCGGTCTGCACCCGCGGGATCAGCTTGGCCGCCACCTGATACAGATGAGCACCTACCTCCCTCGGGATGTCCTGCAGCACTTCATAGTGCTCGCGAGGGACGACCAGCACGTGACCGGGGTTGACCGGTTGAATATCGAGGAAGGCAATCGCGATGGAATCTTCGTAGCAGATCGACACTTCAGCGGCACCGCGAATCAGATCGCAAAAAATGCAGTGTCCGCTGGACGGCGTCATAGGAGCAGTGGGTGCTTGCATAGGATTTCACCAGAGAGTAAGGACAGTCGTTTCAACCTGTCCCTCAAACCATCGTCCGGCAAGCACCGCACGATCTCGGCTGGAGAATGTCCCGTCCGCTCGCGCCCGGCGCTAAGTTTCGAGGGTTGTCTGTCTCCAGCCCTCCAGATCACTTCGATGGCCACTTCGACCCGCCCGAGCCGCTCC
>JBBQAK010000184.1:0-7746 GCA_038316215.1 Gemmatimonadales bacterium
ACGGAGCGCTCGTCGACAACACGATCGATCTCGAGCACCCGGAACTGCTCATGTACGAGCCCCAGCGGGACGGCTCACTCCAGCTGGTCGGCCTTGACTACGTCGTTCCGCGACCGGAAGGCACGTTGAACAACAAGCCGGCCAACCTGCTCGGCATGGAGTTCAAGGACCTGGTCGTGCAAGGCGTCAGCGTTTGGGCGCTGCACATCTGGGCGTGGCGTCCGAACGCCAACGGGGTGTTCACTCCGTGGAATCCCGCCGTGAGCTGCCAGTACCAGTTCCAGGACTGAGATTCGGCCGCTGATGCGCTGATTTCCGCGAAATCGCCGCCTAGGATTCGTGAAGGCACCGGACGCTGGCCGTTCGGTGCCCTTCATGCCAAACTATGCACAGCACGATTCCTCTTCCCGATGGACGTGACATGAGCACCCCGGACACGAGCGATCAGGGCGACATCACCAAGCTGCTCCATCACGCCGGCAACGGTGACGCCTCGGCGTTGCGCCGCGTGCTGGGGCTGCTGCATGAGCGTTTGCGGGGGATCGCGAGCCGCCAGCTGGCCGGCGAGGGCGAGGGGCATACGCTCGAAACCGATGGACTTGTGCACGAGGCGTATCTGCGTCTCGAGGGACTCGACCGGATGCAGTGGCGCGACCGTCAACACCTGCTGGCGATGGCCGCGCGCACCATGCGGCGCGTGTTGATCGACTACGCCGATCAGCGACGCGCGAACAAGCGCGGGGGTGGGGAGGTCGCCGTGACGCTCGGTGCGGCCGACGCGGCGCTGGCGGCGGTGGATCATCGCGCCGACGAACTGCATGCCCTGGACGAGGCACTCGAACGATTGTCGGCGCTCAATCCGCGGCAGAGTCAGGTTGTTGAGTGTCGGTTTTTCGTCGGGCTGAGTGTCGAAGAGACCGCGGAGACGCTTGAACTGTCACCGGCCACGGTGAAGCGAGATTGGACTGCCGCGCGGGCGTGGTTGAACCGGGAACTGAGCGCGTGACCGAGCCGAACGAAGGAGGGTGGACATCGGTCGAGGCGCTCTTTCACGAGGCGCTGCAACATCCGTCGCAAGCGCGACCCGCGTTTCTGGCGCAGACCTGCTCCGACGCGCGTGTACGGGCCGACGTCGAGGCGCTGCTCTCGGCACACGGACGGCGTGGTGTCCTGGATGAACTGATCGACGATGTGATGGCGCCGATGCTCCCGTCGCGCACGCCGGCGCCGTCGCAGACACACGCCATGCCGGCCGACTCCCGCTATCGCGTGATCGAGCGGCTTGGCGGTGGCGGCATGGGCGTGGTCTACCGCGCTCGCGATGAACGACTCAACCGCGATATCGCACTCAAGTTCCTGTCCGCGCACCTCAGTGCGGATCCGGTCGCAAAAAAGCGCTTTCTCATCGAGGCGCGCGCCGCTGCGGCGATCGAGCATCCGAACATCTGCACCGTGCACGAGATCGGTGATACGGCGGATGGGCTCCTGTACATCGTGATGGCCTGTTATGACGGCGAGACGCTCGATCGGCGCATCGCCCGTGGGCCGATGCCGTTCGATGACGCGTTGCGCATCGCGGGAGAGATCGCGCGCGGTCTGTCGAAGGCGCACGAGCGCGGCATCGTGCACCGCGACATCAAGCCGGCCAATGTGATGGTCACCGAGGATGGTCACGTCAAGATCCTCGACTTCGGCATTGCCAAACTCACGGATGTAACGAGTACACAGACGGTCGGCGCGATCGGAACGGTGGCGTACATGAGTCCCGAGCAGGCGTTCGGCGAATCGGTCGACCATCGCACGGATATCTGGTCGCTGGGGGTCGTGTTTTACGAAATGATCGCCGGTGTACGACCATTTCGTGGTCGCGGCGATCAGGCCGTGCTCGTGTCGGCCCTCACCGCCGACCCGACACCGCTCGCGAGCGTTCGCCCTGATGTCCCGGCCGCTATCGAGTCGCTGGTTCGACGCATGCTGGCCAAGCGTCCTGCAGATCGCGTGGCGAACGCCGCCGAGCTGATCGCGGCGATCGCGTCCTGCGCCATGGCACCGCCGGACGTGGCGGCGTTCTCGGTTGCCGCGTCCGCCGGAGTGGCCACGGCTGCTCCCGACCGCGACCACGTGGAACGTCGCGAGAGTGCGCTCACGCGCGGCGGCGAACGTCGCCAGGTGACCGTCGTGGCCTGTACCATCGAGGGGCAGGATGCCCTTGTGGAGCGCCTGGACGCCGACGAGTCAGAGCGCGTCATCGCCCGGTTGCGTGAGGCGGCCGCCGAGGTGGCCGCGCAGAATGGTGGCATCATCAACCAGTTCACGGGCGATGATCTCGTGATGCTGTTCGGCGTGCCGACCGCGCACGAAGATGACGCGGTGCGCGGTGCACGCGCGGCGTTGGCACTGCGCGAGCGGATCGCCGAAGTGGCCTCGACACTCGAGGCCAGGCTGGCCGGGTCGCTGCGACTGCGCGCCGGTCTTCATGTCGGGGCGCTGGTGGCGCAGCGTCTGCGGAGCGGCGATCGTCGCTACCGGATCAGTGGTGCGCCGGCCGATATGGCGACGCGGCTCGCGGCCGCGGCCGACCCGGACACGATTCTGGTGAGTCCGGAAATGCGTCGACTCGTCGCGGCGTTCATGCACACGGAGCCGTCGGGTACTGTCGTGTTGCAGGGTGATAACACACCCGCCACGACGCATCGTATCGTGCACGAATCGGATACGCGCGCGCGTCTCGACGCTGTCGCGCCGGCCAACCTGACGCCGTTCGTTGGCCGAGCCCGCGAGCGGGCGATGCTCGCCGAGCACGCCGAGAGCGCACGGCAGGGTCAGGGTCGATTCACGGTGTTGATTGGCGAGGCGGGCGCGGGAAAGAGTCGGCTGCTGCATGAACTGCGCGACATCGCCGTCGCGCAGGATCTGCGCGTGATTGCGGGACGATGTGATGCCTACGGTGGCAGCACGCCGTTCCTTCCCTTCGTCGACGCCGCATACGATCTGCTTGGGCTGCCGCGCGAACAGTCGGCACCCGAACGGCACGAAGCGGCGGTCGCCGCGGTGCGCGCCATTGATCGGTCGCTGGAAGAGTATCTGCCGTTCTACCTCACGCTGTTGGCGATTCCGAGCGAAGCGCATCCGGTGCCGGAGGCGTTGCGTGGCGAGCGGTTTCAGGGCGCGATGCTTGAAGCGATTGCCGCGTTGTACACGCTCGGATCCTTGGCAACGCCGACGCTGCTGCTGCTCGAGGACTGGCATTGGGCCGATGAGGCATCTCGCGCTGCGCTCCGCCAGCTCGCTGAGGTTGTGCCGGCTTTCCCGCTGTTGGTGGTCGTGACGTCACGTCCTGACAGTGCCATTGCCTGGGGCAGCGCTGAACATCAGACGCTGCTGCACTTGCCCCCGCTTGATGGTGCGGCGTCCGCGTCGATTGCACTCGCGGTGTTCGGCGCCGATCGCATGTCGCCGTCACTGATGGCGCGCCTTCACGAGCGCACTGGCGGCAATCCCTTCTTTCTTGAAGAAGTGTGCGAGGCGCTCCGTGAAGATGGCAGCGTGACGGTGCGCGCCGGTGAGGCGGTCGCGACCGCCGACCCCGGCGCTCTGCACGTGCCGGAAACCGTGCAGGGGGTGCTGCGGGCGAGAATGGATCGCCTCGACTACGAGGCCGCTGAAGTGCTTCGTGTGGCTGCGGTGATCGGCCGAGAGTTCTCGCGCGGCGTGTTGGAGGATGTGGTGGAGTCGCCCGCGGAGCTCATGCGCTCGCTCGAGCGGCTCAAGACGTCTGGATTGGTACAGCAGATCGCGGTCGTGCCGGAGCCGGCGTTCCGCTTCAAGCATGCGCTGACCGAAGAGGTCGCCTACGATAGTTTGTTGGAGCACCAGCGCACCACGTTGCACGACTCTGTCGGTCGTGCGATCGAACGTCGCTACTCGACGCGCCTCGACGAGCATGTGGAACGATTGGCACACCACTTCAGTCGCGCCGATGCGTGGCCCGATGCCGTGCGCTACGGTGTCCAATCGGCCGATCGCGCCATGGGACTCAGTCAGAACGCCGAGGCGATGCAAACGCTTGAGCGGGTCGAGGCGTGGGTGCTGCGTCTTCCCGATGATGTGGCGCGTCGCGAACTCTTGGCCGACACGTTGCTCCGTCAGGATCGTCTCAGCGAGATGCTTGGCTTGCGCGCCCGCCAACTCTCCATCGTGGATGCGCTGATTTCACTGCTGGCGCCGTTTGGCCCGTCCGATCGACTGGCGCAGGTCTATCTGCGACAGGGGGACGCGTACACGCTGCTCGAGCGATTCGAGGCGGCCGATCGTGCGCTCGAGACCGCCCTGCGCATCTCCCGGGAACGCGTCGACTTGCAGGGCGAACGGAATGCACTCCGCAGCATCGCGTTTTTACGCTCGCATGAAGGTCGCCACGAGGACGCACTCGTACGGATCGAAGAGGTCCTGGCACTGGGCAAGGCGGCCGGCGACACGCGGGCTCAGGCTGGCGATCTCGCCACGATGGGAAACATTCTGCGTGCGCTCGGGCAGCTGGAGCGCGCGCTGACCGTGCTCGAGGCCGCACTGGAGCGCACCGAGGTCAGCGATCATCCCGTGCGCTACGGCGCGCTGCTCAACGTGATGGGGACCATCCATCGCGACCTCGGCGATTTCGATACGGCCCTCGAATTCTTTCGTCGGACCGAGGCCTATCTCACGGTCACGGTGTACGCGTCATTTTCGCTCACGTCGATCGCCCACATCCAGCTGCAGCAGGGACACGTGGACGAGGCGCTCGAGACATACCAGGAGGCGCTACGCTTGAACCGGAAGGCGAGCTTCGTTGAGGGGATTGCGCTCGGCTGTCGCTCGTTGGGTGAGGTGCTGGTTGGCCTCGAACGCCACGAGGAGTCGGTGCCATACTTATCCGAAGCGGCTACGCTGTTCGCCCAGATCGAAGACCACAGGACTGAGCTGCTGATGTGGCGTCGCTTGGCGGGCGTTCATGAACAGCGGGGCGCGCCGGAAGAGGCGCGCGCGGCCTGGCTGAGAGCGCGAGCGTTGCATCAGCAGCATACGAGTCTCTCGCATGAAGCGGAGGCGGTCGAGGGTATCGCACGCGCTGAGCGTCAACTGAACACGCGCCACGAGCACGTGCTCGATCGTTACGAAGAAGCGCGCCTCTTGGCGGTGCGCGAGGATGATCGCGCCCGTGAATTGGCGATCCGTAATTCGTTGGGTATCGTGCACTGGCAACGCGGCGCCTACGCGGAGGCGGTGCGCGAGTACGAAGCGGCCCTTCGCATTTGCCGGGAAACGTCCGACCGCGTGCATGAAGGGCTGATTCTGAACAGCCTTGGTGCGTCACTCAACAAGTTGCGCCGTTGGGATGAGGCGCTGACCACGCTCACCGATGCAGTACGCGTGAATACGGCTAGCGGTGAGCAAGCGCTACTTGGCCACGCGCTCTCGGCGTTGGCCGATGTGTGCATTGGCCGTGCGCGGTTCAGCGAAGCACTCGAGTATCTGCAGGCTGCGATGACTATCCGGGTCGCGATGGGCGACCGTCGTGGCGAAGGATGGCTGTCAGAAAAAATGGCACGGGCGCACCACGTGCTTGGGAATTACACCGAGGCGGCGAGCGCCGTGCAGCGCGCTGAGCGAATCGCGCACGAAGTTGACGACGCCGTACTCCGCGACGCACTGTCCGCGATCACGCACGGCGTATCGCACGTGGTACCGTAGGATGTGCTGTTGCTGTACGCTTTCTGTACGCTTTATGTACGCTGCCTATTCACTCTTACACTGACTGACCATGCCAACCTACATCATTGAACGCAACGTCGGCTCTCTCACGTCCGACCAGTTGACGGCCGCCGGCCGAATGTCGAACTCGGTGCTCGCGGACATGCCCGAGGTGGTGTGGGTCAAGAGCTATGTGTCCGATGCCGAAGGGAAGATTTATTGCGAGTACATCGCACCGAACCCGGAGGCGGTGCTCGAGCATGCGCGACGCAGCGGCATTCCTGCGAACAAGATTTCCGAAGTCTCCCTCGAGATCAATCCGGCGATGTTCATGTAGTGTGAGTCATGAACGGTGGCAGGACATGGTGCTGGAGCCGGGCGGATACACCATATTTCCGGGGTACCCGCCGGCCCCGACCCGTCCTCCATATTCGGAGTTGCAGGATGATTGCTCGTTCGACGTTCCGCGTAACCGCCCTCGCCGCACTGCTCCTGCCAACGCTCGTGCCGGTCCTCGTACCACGAACGGTGGCCGCACAGGATCGCTCGCAATCGCGCTCCATGGTGTCGTCGAAGCAGGGCGTCGTAGCCAGTGAGAGCGTGCTGGCTTCGCAAGTCGGCGCGTCGGTGCTGGAGCGCGGGGGCAACGCCATCGATGCGGCCGTCGCGATGAATGCGATGATGGGGCTCGTGGCCCCCATGAACGACGGCATCGGTGGTGATCTGTTCGCGATCATCTTCGAAGCGAAAACCGGCAAGCTGTATGGACTGAACGCGTCGGGATGGGCGCCCAAAGGGCTGACCGTCGAGCATCTGCGCGCCAAGGGACGCGCGAGTATGCCCGCGCGCGGGATCGATGCAGCGACGGTGCCGGGCGCAGTAAACGGCTGGGAGAAGCTCCTCAATCGCTTTGGCAGGAAGCGCTTCGCCGACGTGCTCGCCCAACCGATCGCGTACGCCGAGGCCGGCTTCCCGGTAGGCGAGGTGGTGAGCGTGTACTGGAAGGACAGTGAGAAGGTGCTGCGCGAAGACGCCGCCACTACGAAAACGTTCTTACCCGGTGGCCGCCTGCCGCAGGCCGGCGAGATGTTCCGCAATCCTGAATTGGCCTGGAGCTATCGCCAGATCGCGGCGGGTGGCGCGACGGCGTTTTATAAGGGCGCGGTAGCAGCCAAACTGCTGGCCAGCAGCAAGAGCCATGGTGGCACGATGACCGCCGCCGATCTGGCCGAGTTCGACAGCGAATGGGTGGAACCGATCTCCACCACGTATCGCGGATGGACGGTGTACGAGTTGCCGCCGAACGGGCAGGGCATCGCCGCGCTCGAGATGCTGAACATCATGGAGACGTTCCCGCTCGCCGCGATGGGGCAGAATTCGGTGCCGGCGTTGCATCACATGATCGAAGCGAAGAAGCTCGCGTATGCCGACATGCAGCAGTACGACGGCGATCCGCGCTTCGTGAAGATTCCGGTGAGCGCGATGCGCTCGAAGGCGTATGGCGCCGAACGCGCGAAGCTGGTGAACGCGTCGAAGGCCACCTGTGATGTCAGCGCGGGAACGCCTAGTAGCACCGACAACGGCACCACATACCTGAGTGCCGTGGACGAAGAGGGGAATATGATTTCCCTCATTCAGAGCAATTACTCCACGGTCGGTTTTGGCGCCGGCATCAGCGTGGCGGACGCCGGGTTCGTGTGGCACAACCGCGGCGCCGGATTCTCCTTCGATCCCGCCAGCGCCAACGTGCTCGCGGGTCGCAAACGTCCCCTGCACACGATCATCCCGGCGTTCATGGAGAAGGGCGACACGCGTGTCGCCTTCGGTATCATGGGCGGCTGGAATCAGGCGCAGGCACACGCGCAGTTCGTGTCGAACATCGCCGACTTCGGCATGAACATTCAGGGCGCGCTCGATGCCCCTCGCTTCTCGAAGGAAACATTCCCGGGATGCGATGTGAACTTCGAGTCGCGCATCCCGGATGGCGTGCTCAAGGCGCTGGCCGCCATGGGACAC
>JBBQAK010000098.1:0-10691 GCA_038316215.1 Gemmatimonadales bacterium
CCTGCTGCTGCACGACGGCGTGCCAGCGAAGCAACCAGGCGTTGAGCGCCTCGGCTTTGGCCGCGCGCTTCGCCTCGTCGTAGAACACGTCGCCCAGCACGCTGATCGGATGCTCCGCCGGTAGGGTATCGCCGATGTCCCCGAGTGCGCGGAAGAAGAGCGTGTAGTCCACTTCGGCTTCGTAGAGCAACGCAAATCCCTCGCGCACCAGCAGTTGTTCGGCGTCGCCGCGGTCCACGAAGCCGAACTTCGCGGCGTTCATCGCTTCGTACTCGGCCACGTACACGTCGCCGAACCGTTCGAGCGCACCCTGGAGTACGTCGGCGGATTCGAAGAGCGGCGCGATGGCTTCGGCGAGGCGCACGAGATTCCACTGGGCGATCGCCGGCTGCTGTCCGAAGCGATAGCGACGATTGCTGGCGTCGGTGGTATTCGGTGTCCAGGTGGGATCGAAGTTGTCGAGCCACCCGTACGGACCATAGTCGATGGTGAGCCCCAAGATCGACATGTTGTCGGTGTTCATCACGCCGTGCACGAAGCCCACGCGCATCCAATGCACAATCATGTGGGCGGTGCGCTCGCACACACTGGCAAACCAAGCCACGCGACGTTCGGTGGTGTCGGCGATTCCGGCCAGCTCGGGGAAGTCACGCGCAATCGTGAAGTCGACGAGCTGGGCGAGCAACGTGAGGTCGTCACGCGCGGCCAGAATCTCGAAGTTGCCGAAGCGAATGAACGACGGCGCCACGCGACACACGATGGCGCCCGGTTCGGGGGCGGCGTTGCCGTTGTAGAACATGTCACGAACGACGCTGTCGCCGGTGGTGACGATTGAGAGCGCGCGGGTGGTGGGCACGCCCAGGTGATGCATGGCTTCACTGCAGAGAAACTCACGAATCGACGAACGCAATACGGCGCGCCCGTCGGCGGTGCGCGAGTACGGCGTGGGACCCGCACCCTTGAGCTGCAGCTCCCAGCGCTGGCCGGCGGCGTTCACCACTTCACCCAGCGACATGGCGCGTCCGTCGCCCAGCTGACCGGCCCAGTTCCCGAACTGATGTCCGCCGTAGCAGGCGGCATAGGGCGCCATGCCCGGTAGCAGCTCGTTGCCGCCGAATACCCGGGCAAAGGTGGGCGACGGCACATCTGGTTCAGCCAGCTCCAACAGCGCGGCGACCTCGTGCGCGTGGGCCAGCAGCCGTGGGGCGGCCACTGGGGTGGGGGCGACGGCGCTCCAAGCGGCGCCGAGCACCTGCCGACGCCAATTCGACGGGTCCGGGTCGCCCGGCAGTTCGTTTACGAAGCGATTGTCGAAGCGGAGATTCTGCACATATGTAAGATAGGGAAACGCGCCGGTCTGGGGCACTCCGTGTACGGGCACTCCGGACACCCGTTCTGTGTATATCCTCCACTATGTCTGACTACATCAAGCCCCCCGCAGACGAGCTGGCTCGTACGCTGACGCGTGAGCAGTTCACGGTGACCCAACAGTCGGGCACCGAGCCGCCCTTCCGTAACGAATTCTGGGACCACCACGAAGACGGGATCTACGTCGATGTCGTGAGCGGAGAGCCACTGTTTTCGTCTCTCGATAAGTTCGACTCCGGCTGCGGCTGGCCGAGCTTTACGAAGCCGGTGGCGCCGCAGGTTCTCGAGAAGGAGGACCGCACCCACGGCATGCGTCGGGTGGAAGTGCGCTCGAAGAACGCTGACTCGCACCTCGGGCATGTGTTTCCCGACGGCCCCAGCGAAGCCGGTGGGCTCCGCTACTGCATCAATTCGGCGTCACTGCGCTTCATTCCGCTCGAGCAGCTCGACGCGGAAGGGTATGGCGAATTCCGCCGGTTGTTCGCATGAGCGGGAAAGAGACTGAAGTGGCCATTCTGGCCGGTGGATGCTTCTGGGGCGTGGAAGAGATTCTCCGCGCGGTACCCGGGGTGCTCGAGACCGACGTGGGCTACACCGGCGGCTGGCTTGAGCATCCGGTGTACGACGACACACACGAGAGCGCATCGGGACACGCCGAAGCGGTGCGTATCGTATTCGATCCGACCGTATTGAGTTTCGAGTCGCTGCTCGAGAACTGGTTCTTTCGGCTGCACGATCCGACCACGTTGAATCGTCAAGGCAACGACGTGGGTACGCAGTATCGCTCGTCGATCTTCTACACCACGCCCGAGCAGCGCGAAACGGCGGAGCTGGTGAAGGCCCGCGTCGCGCAGTCAGGGTTGTGGAAACGGCCAATCTCGACGGAGATCGCGCCTGAGGCTACGTGGTGGACCGCCGAAGGGGAGCACCAGGATTTCCTGCAGAAGAATCCATACGGATACAACTGTCATTACATGCGGTAGCGGTACGGTGAACCGCAACAGCGAACCGCAACAGCGAACCGCAACAGCTGGAACACGGAGGACACCGATCAACGAGAAACGACACGGATAAGCCAACAGCGCGCTTGCTTCGCTGTGTTGTCCGCGTGCATACGCGGCATCCGTGTTCCGGTGAGTCTCGTTTTTGAGGGGCATGGACGTCACGGGGCGGAATCGCCACATTAGGCCACCGTTTGATCGCTACGGGCACCCGATGGCCGTTTCCCTCCTCCCGCTGATCCCCTCCATGTTCAGGACACTGCACCGAGGCGCCGCGTCATTGGCGGCACTCACGCTTTTGTGTGCACCGGCATCCGCTCGCGCGCAGGCTGCGCTTGCGGCCACACCGGTGGCGCAGGAATTCGACAAGCTGCACTTCCGGTCGATCGGACCCGCCACGATGTCAGGGCGTATTTCCGATCTCGCCATCTACGAGGCGAATCCGGCGATCTGGTACGTCGGCAGCGCACACGGTGGCGTGTGGAAGACCACCAGCAACGGCGCGATCTTCACACCGTTGTTTCAGGATCAGGGGCTGATCGCGATCGGTGACGTGGCCGTGTCGCAGATCAACCCTGATCTGGTGTGGGTGGGCACGGGCGAGTCGAACAATCGTCAGAGCACATCGTGGGGCGGCGGCATCTACAAGTCCACCGACGGTGGCAAAACGTTCGCCATGATGGGACTGCCGCAGTCGAAGCACATCAATCGCATCGTGATCCATCCTGCCAACAATGACGTGGTGCTGGTGGCGGCGACGGGTCCGTTGTTCGGTCCTGGCGGTGAGCGCGGGGTGTACAAGACCACCGATGGCGGCAAGAGCTGGAAGCGGGTGCTCACGGTCGACGACGAAACGGGCGCGAACGAACTCGTGATGTCGGCGACTGATCCGAACATTCTGTTTGCGTCCACCTATCAGCGGCGTCGCACGGCCTGCTGCATGAACGGTGGCGGCCCCGGCAGCGCGTTATGGAAGTCGACCGATGGTGGCGACACGTGGACCAAGGTGACCGGCACCGGATTCCCCACTGGTTCGTTGGGTCGCATCGCGGTGGACGTGTTCCGTCAGAGTGCGAACATCGTGTACGCCACGGTGGAAGGCCCGGCGCCAGCAGCGCAGCGCGCGGCGGCTGCAACGGAGAACATGGACGCCGCACCAACCGCACCGCCGGCGCCGGCGGCGCGCGGTGTGGTGGCCGGTGTATCGGGGCTGTACAAGTCGACCGACGGCGGCGCGTCGTGGACCAAGCAGAGCAACACGAATGCACGTCCGATGTACTTCAGCCAGTTGCGCATTGATCCGGTAAATCCGGAGCGGATCTACATGGGTGGCGTGGGCCTGCACCTCTCGGTGGATGGCGGACGCACGTTCGAAACCGATGCGGCGCTCGTGACGCACGACGACGTGCATGGCATCTGGATCGATCCGAAGAATCCGGAGCATGTGATCATCGGTAACGACGGTGGATTGGCCACGTCGTACGATATGGCGCGCACCTGGCAGTTCATCGAAAACGTACCGGTGGGTTTGTTCTACCACGTGGGCTTCGATATGGAGACGCCGTACAACGTGTGCGGCGGCATGCAGGACAACTACGACTGGTGTGGACCGAGCGCGTCGCGCATGAATCGCGGCATCTTCAACTACGACTGGTTCCAAATTCTTGGCGGCGACGGCTTTGTCGCCATTCCCGACCTGCGTGACTCGCGCATCGTGTACACCGAGTCGCAGGACGGCAACATGGTGCGTCGCAACAAGGTCACCGGTGAATCCAAGTCGATTCGCCCGACGCCGCAGAACGTTGCGAATGCCACAGCCGGTGAAGCGTACCGCTTTCATTGGGACACACCGTTGATGCTCTCGCCGAACGATCCCGGTACGCTGCTCGCGGCGGCAAATCGCGTGTTCCGCAGCACCGACCGTGGCGACTCGTGGACGGCGATCAGCCCCGACCTGACCAAGAACGAGAAGCGCGACAGCATCGTGACGATGGGGCTCAAGGGCAGCGAGATCGCCATCTCGCGCAACGACGGCATCTCGCAGTGGCCCACGATTGTGGCGCTGGCGGAGTCGCCGAAGCAGAAGGGCGTGTTCTACACCGGTACCGACGATGGCACGGTCAGCATGTCCAAGGACAACGGCGCGACGTGGCAGAACATCACGAAGAATCTGCCCGGATTCCCAGCCGGTCACGCGTTTGTGTCGGAGGTGGTGCCGTCGCGCTTCGAGTCGGGCACGGTGTACATCACGGTCGACAATCACCGCCTGAACGACTACGAGTCGTACGTCTGGGCGAGCACCGACTTCGGCGCCACGTTCAAGTCACTCACCGCCACGCTCAAGGGCGAAGTGGTGAAGACGCTCACGGAAGACACGCGCAATCCCGACGTGCTCTACATCGGTACCGAGACGGGCATCTTCCTCACGCTCGATCGCGGCAAGTCGTGGAAGCGCTTGAAGGCCAACTTCCCGACGGTGCGTGTGGACGAACTCACCATTCATCCGCGCGATAACGCGCTATTGGTGGCCACGCACGGTCGCGCGCTCTGGATTCTCGATCACCTCGAGCCCATCCAGGAGTTCAACGCGGCGCAGAAGGCCGATGCCACCCTGTTCACGCCCGGACAGTCGCTGCAGTGGAAGGCCAAGGACGACCGCAACGATGAGTTCTGGGGGCATCAGTTCTTCACGGGTGAGAACCCGCCTACGGAAACGGTGCTGCAGTTGCACCTGAAGAAGGCGGTCACCAATCCGATGCTGCGCATCAGCGATGCCAGCGGCGCGGTGGTGCGCGAACTGCCGGTACCGGCGGCGAAGAACGTGGCCGGCATTCAGACGGTGTGTTGGGATCAGCGCGTGGAGCCGATCGGCGACGCCCCTCCGGTTGGTGGTGCACCGGCTGGACGTGCACCGGCTGGTGGTGGTGGCTTCGGTGGGGCGCGCGGCCCGATCCCCGGCATGCCGACGCCGTTGCCGACGGTCGGCTACCTACCGGACAACCCGTGCGCCGCGGCCGGCGGCGCCGCCGGCGGTGGATTCGGGCGTGGCGGCGGCGGGGCCAATCAGGGTCCGCTCGTGCTGCCCGGCACGTACTCGGTGGCGCTGGTGGTCGATGGCAAGACGGTGGAATCGAAGAAGCTCACGATCGTGATGGACCCGCTGGTGCAGCTCACGCAGGCGGAGCGCGTGGCATACAACGGTCTGGCCACCGCACTGCACAACGCCCAACAGGCCGGTGCGGCGGCAGCGGCTCCCATGACCGCCCTCCTCGTCGAAGTGCGGAAGGCCGCGGCGAAGATGGACTCCACCCCCACGCTCGCCGACAGCGTGAAGACGCAGTTCGCAGCCTTCCGGAAGGAGTTCGACGTCGTTCGCGCGAAGCTCGGTGCGGGCGCACCGGCGGTGGCGTTTGGACCGGGCGGCGGTGGCGGCGCCGCTGGTTTTGGTGCCGCGGATGCCAACGTGCTGGCGCGACTCGGTGCCGTAAAGAGCGGCATGCTCGGTGTCTGGGAGACACCCAGCGACGCGGTGCAGAAGCAGGCGGCCGCGGCCAAAGCCTCGGTCGAAGCGGCGGTGGCCGAGTCGAAGGCTTTCATGGCGCGGGCAACGGCGATGAGCGCGCTGTTGGCGGCCAACGGCATCACGCTCACGGTGCCAGCGAGCTGACCGTTCGGCGCCGAACTGATTGAATGCACAAGGGGTCGGTCCGCGATGGACCGGCCCCTTGTGGTGTAACGGCGAGGCGAATGAGCGGCGCTTTACGGGCGCTTCGCCACCAGTTCGATCTCCACATGGGCGTTCAGTGGCAAGCCGGCGACCGCCACCGTGGTACGGGCCGGGAACGGGGCCGAGAAGCGGGTCGTGTAGGCCGAATTCATGGCGGCAAAGTTCGCCATGTCGGTGAGGTAGACGTTGCACTTGATCACGTCGTCCATTGTCAGGCCGGCGTCTTCCACGACCGCCTGCAGGTTGTCGAACACGCGGTGGGTTTGCGCCGTGACGTCGCCGTCGATGAGCTTGGACGTGGTCGGGTCGATGGGCGTCTGGCCGGAGCAATAGAGCAGGTCGCCGGCCCAGACGGCGTGCGAGTACGGACCGATGGCGGCGGGACCGCGAGGGCTGAAGGCAGCGGAACGGGGCATGGGGATCGGGAGGGTGGTGGGCCTGCGGAATGCCGGTGCGCTGGCGATGCCAGATTGTATCAACGGGCGCAAGACCGGTCCACGTGGTGCCGATACTTAGGGTGATGCCTGCCAACGCCCAGCACCTGTCGATTGCACCGAACGACCCCGACGAATCGCCTGTCCGTGCGCGGATGAGCCGTATTCTCGACGGCAGTGATTTCCCGGCGTTGTCGAAGCAGATCATCGAAACGATCTCCGCGCTCGATGATGACGCCAGCTCGCTGCAGCGCCTGGCCAACGTCGTGCTGCGCGAATACAGCCTGACGCTGAGTGTGGTACGCACGGCCAACAGCGTGCACTACCGACGGTCGGGGCGGCCGATTCAGAGCGCGACGCACGCGATGATGATGCTGGGCGCGAAAACCGTGCGTCAGCTGGCCAGCAGCTTGTTGCTGTTCGAGAACTTTCACCGCCGCTCGCCGGCGCTGAAGGAGCTGATGCTCCAGTCGCTGCTGACCGCGAATCACGCGCGCGAAGTGGCCAACACGCTGGGCATGGAAGAGCCGGAAGAGGCGCACCTGTGCGGCATGTTCCGCAACTTGGGTGAAGTGCTGATCGCGTGCCACTTCGGCGAGGACTACGCGCGCATCCAGACGATGATGCACGACGAGGGCAAGTCGGAAACGGGCGCCACCAAGGCGGTGCTCGGCTTCGGATATGCCGATTTGGGCGTTGAGGTGTCCCGACATTGGGGGATGCCGGAAGCGGTGGTGCAGGGGATACGTGCGCGGGCCTCGACGTCGGTGTCGCTGTCGGCGGCGGTGACCGCCTTCAGTCACGATCTCACGGTAGCGCTGTATAGTGTGGATCACGCCCCCGATGGCGCAGGCGTGGCGCTGGAAGACGTGATCGAGCAGCACCATGCCAAGATCAAACTCAGTCGGGAGCAGGTGCGCGCAGTGATCTCGAAGTCGCTGAACGAAACACGAGAACTGTTCTCGAGTTTGCACATTCCCAGCGATCGGCAGCGCTTCAAACGGCTGTCGGAAGCCGCACGCGTCGCGATCGGCGCAACCGCCTGTGAAACCGGCGAGTGGTTAGCCGTCACGCCGGAGCTGAGTGAAGACACGGCGTTGCAGCTGCGCGACCGTTTGCGACAGGAGCTCGAGAGTGCGGCCGATGCGTCGTCGGGGACTGCATTGGGTGACGTGTTGCTGCTGGCCTTGGAAGGCGCGTTGCGCGGCGGTCCGTTCGATCGCGTGATCGTGTGCCTTCTCGATACCGATCGCGGGCGTCTGGTGGCACGCTCGGGACTTGGTGACGGCATCGATACGTTGCTACCGCACTTCGATTTTCCGATGAACATTCGCGGTGGTCCCGTGGTGACAGCGACGCAGCAGCGCGCGCCACTCTACGTGCCCAACGATCGCTCCATGAACGCGATCGAAGCCCGGTGGGCGGGCACGCGGCGCGTGGCGCAGTTCGGGGTGTTTCCCATCGTGGTGGCGGGAAAGATCGTGGGGTGCCTGTACGTGGATCGCGCGATGGACGGCGCCATGGCGGCGATCAGCCCCGATCGCGCCACGCTGCGGTACGTGAAGACGCTAAGCGATATCGTGGTCACCGCGATCGCAGCACGACGGCGCTTGTCGGAGCCGGTGGCGGAGCCGGCACGCGACACGCCAGTGGGTGCGTTGGAGGCGGATGCTACGGAGCCGGCGTCTCGATCAGGTGCGGATCGCGTCGCGTTGGTGCTGCAGCTACTGGAGGGCGTGCCAAGTGCGCAGGTATCGCAGGAGAGTGGCGTGCCGATGGCGCAGCTCGAGGCGTGGCGAGCGGAAGTGCTGGCGGCAGCGGCGGCGCGATTACAATGAGCAGCGGTGGCCTGCGTGCCCGCAACGCCACTGCTGAGCACTTGATGGCTCCCTGATTCGTCCGCAATCTCGAATGCCGGCTCTTCGGGATTTCGTGTGGGTGAATCTCGCCTGACGCGCCGAGCAAAGCGCCTGAATGTCTTCTGCTTCCATCTCACGCGCACGGTCACCATTCCCCGTCAAGGGCAGGTGGTCCCGCTCGACCGCGAGGATGTTCAACGCGACGGTCTGGACGATAGATGCCCACTTCAATGTTGCAGTTTATCCGCGACGATTCGTGCCAATCAGCGGTGAAGCTGATGGTCATGCAGCGAAAAAAACTCTCCCACCGTGGATCGCGCGAATCGCGCACGGATGATCACTCGCTGCACCACGTTACCGCGCGCCCCGATACCGCCGCGCCGCTAACACCCCGGCGATGAATCCACCCAAATGTGACTGCCAACTGATCCCCACCTGCCCCGGCGCGATGCCGAGCACCAGCCCGCCCCACAACACCGCCACGAGAATACTGAGCGAGATGCTCATGAAGCTGCGCGCGTACCAGCCACCAAGCAGTAGAAAGCCGAAGTAGCCGAATATCACGCCGCTGGCGCCGATGTGCACGGAACCCGGCGCGCCGAGCAGCCACGCCATCAGCCCCGAGCCCAGCATCGCGTAGAGTGTCACCGGCAAAAAGTGACGCGCGTCGCGCAACATTACCAGCCAGCCCATCGCCAGAAACGGAATAGTGTTGGCGATGAGATGCTGCATGTTGGCGTGCAGAAACGGCGCGAACAGAATACCGCGAAGTCCCGTGAGCGTACGCGGGATCACGCCGTACTGCATCAGCGCACCACCAGCGAGGCCGTTCACGACGAACGCGGTCCACGTGGCACCTACGGTGGCGGTGAGCGTCGTGACTTGCTGCTTGAACGTGCGCGTTACGCGCTTGGCACTCTGCACAACCGGCGATGTTGCCATCGCGCGTTAGACCGGAGACCCGACGAGTTTGCCGATCAGCGCCGTGGACACCATCGCGATCGCACCCCAGAACGTCACGCGCGCGGCGCCGCGTAACAGCGGGGCGCCACCGAGTCGTGCCGCGAGCATACCGAGCGCCGCCAGCGCCACGATGGTGGAGCCGAACACGAGCGGTGTGAGAATGGCCGTGGGTGCCAGGAACGCAAAGAGCACGGGAAGTCCGGCGCCCACCGCAAACGCGGCCGCCGACGACAGTGCGGCTTGAATGGGACGCGCGCGCGTGTGTTCGAAAATGCCCAACTCATCGCGCGCGTGCGCACCAAGTGCGTCGAACGCCGTGAGTTCAACGGCTACTTGCTTCGCCAGCGCCGGGCTCAATCCGCGCGATTTGTAAATGCCGGTCAACTCTTCGAGTTCGTGTTCGGGTTGCGTGGCGAGCTCTATCTTTTCGCGCGCCATGTCCGCCGTCTCCGTATCGGACTGCGAGCTCACCGACACATACTCCCCGGCCGCCATCGACAACGCACCGGCCACCAGTCCGGCCAGTGCCGCCACCACCACCGAGGCGCGATCCGGCTGCGCGGCAGCCACACCGACCACGAGGCTGCTCGTCGAAATCAGTCCGTCGTTCGCGCCGAGTACCGCCGCGCGCAGCCAACCGATGTTGGCGCTCTTGTGTGTTTCGGAGTGGATCGCGGCGACCATGAACGTACCGGAGAGAGATACAAGGAGACTGGTATCGCGGCACAGCAACTGCGAACAGCAAAAGCAAAAGCCGGAACACGGATATCGCCGATTACAAGGAAACTACACGGATAAGCAAATAGGGCGTTTTGCTTATCCGTGTTGTTCCGGCGCGATCGGTGTCATCCGTGTTCTGGCTTGTAGGAGGCCGCGGGCCGCACGCTAGATAATGTTCCGCTCCACCAGCGGCGCATTGGCCGCTATCCGCTCGAGCGCGAGCGGCGCCAGATCAAGTGTGTGATATGCGCCTGTCGCGATCAGCTCCGCCATACCAAGCCCAACTGCGGGCGCCTGCTGGAGGCCGTGTCCCGAAAATCCCGCCGCCACGAAGGCGTTGCTGGTGCCGGGCAACCGACCCACCAGTCCGTTTTGATCAAAGGTGTTGTACTCGTAGTACCCCGCCCACGAGCCGGTGACCCGAAGCTCGTCGAACTGCGGCACGCGCTCAGCCAACCGCGGCCACAGCCACTCATCGAACAGACCGTGGTCCACCTGATCGAGTGGCGCATCGTCGACGTCGACCCCGCGCGGCGGTGCGCCGCAGAGAAACTGTCCGGCGTCGCCATCGGGACGGAACCAGAAGCCACTGGGGTCGATCACTAGCGGACATCCCGCT
>JBBQAK010000382.1:0-3946 GCA_038316215.1 Gemmatimonadales bacterium
CTGAACCAGACAATCGGCACGGCATGTACGGCTGAGAGTCGTTCGCCGAGTGCGACGAGTATGGCGTCGTCGGCATTGAGGACCAGCCGCCCCTCCGGCCCAAGGGCGCGGGTGACGATCGCCTTGACCTCGGCGAGATCCTCGAGCGTGTGCACACCGTATTCGCCGAAATGGTCGGCCGAGATATTGGTGATCACCGCGACCGTTGCCGTGGTCGTACCGAGGCCGCGGCGCAGCATCCCACCACGCGCCGTTTCGAGAACACCCACTCGCACCGCCGCGTCGCGCATGACCAGTCGCGCGCCGCCAGGCCCCGTATAGTCACCAACGCCTAACGCGCGCTTCTCCAGATCGGACTCCACAAACACGCCGTCGCTGCAGCTCCAGCCGGTGGTCGCCCCCGCCGCCCGCCACATCGCTGCCACGAGCCGCGTGGTCGTGGTTTTGCCATTGCTGCCGGTCACCATGATGAGTGGGATATCGCTCACGGCGTCCCATGCGATCGAGGCCGATGATGGCGCCGTGCCGTGCGGCCAGGTGAGCACACCACGGCCGCTGCCGACACTCACGGCGTCGTCGTCGATACTGAATGACAGTCCGCGCGTGAGTGCGCCGGCCGCCAGTTCTCGAACGTGTGGATGACGCGCACACTCCTCGGCGTATTGTGCGCGCAGCGCGGGCGCCGCGTCGGGCACCTCGCGCTGTCCCACATACGCTTCCGACTCCACCCACGCCATTTCGGCGACGGCGGTGGCGGTCATCAGTCCATCGATTGGTGCCGAGAGGTAGCAGGTCGCGTCGCCGATGCTATGACGGGCGACGAACTCGATGCGCTCCCAGCCGAGCGCCTGCGCGAGTCGACGCGCCGCGTAGGGCCAATGATCGACGGCGCGACGCGCGTTCTCATTGGACATCGCCACCGTGACGACCGCGCCCGGCGTGGGGCCATACCGATTCGGCCCCTGCAATCGTCGACAGTCGAGGATAGTCGGCGACGGATACTCCGGTTCGTCGACCGACGCGTCGGTCAATCGCTGGCCTCAGGCATGAGAATCACGCCGCGTTCGTCGCGCATCAGGACGACGTCGTCGGTCACGCTATTCCACTTGGCTGCCGGTGCGACGGTTGTTGCCGGCGCCGCGGTCGAACGCGCCGGCGCCGTGTCGTCGGCTGGCGAATCTTCCGACACGGCGGCGCGCGGGACCGCCCGTGCGGCGCGTGGCGGCGGAATCACTCGCTGGTCGGCTTCCGGACGGAAATTGACGATCTGCTTCCATCCGCGGGCGAGCACATCGGCAAACACGAGCACGAGGTCACCGGCGCGCGCCATACGCAGCGCCGCTTCGATCGCCTCCTGTTCATCGATAATCATGGTGACGTGGTCTGCCGCCACACCGTGTGACAGCAAGGCGTCGCGCAACATGCGCGGCACTTCGTCCTGGCCACGCCCGCGCGGCGAATCGTCACGACGCACGATGTAGTGATCGAAGCCACCGGCAGCGGCCACGGTCCCGATGGCCACGATGTCCTCGTCGCGCCGATCACCGGGGGCGGCGAGCACGCAGATCCGCCGACCGACCGGCTTCATCCGATTCACGAGCTCGCACAGCGCCGCGATGGCATGCGCGTTGTGGCCGTAGTCGAAGAGCACCTGGAACGGATGCTCGTCGTACACGTTGAGCCGACCCGGCGCCTGGAAGAACGTGGTGTCGAAGGTGCGCAGCCCGTGACGAATGTCCTCGAGCCGAACGCCCATCGAGAACGCCATCGCGGCCGCGAACATGGCGTTCTGCACGTTGAACGTGGCGCGCCCTTCAAGCGTGGCCGGAATGAGGTGCGTCCACAGCAGCGGGATGTGCGCCCCACGATCATAGATCGTGATCATCTGCCCGTTCACGCCAGCTTCCAGCGCGATGGCGCGGCCACCAGCGCGGATGTGCTCACGCACCAGATCGTGCGCGGGGTCCATCGTCACGTAACACACATGCTTGGCCTTCGTGTAGGCCGCCATCCGCAGCGTGTTCGGATCGTCGGCGTTCAACACCGCGGTGTCGGTCGCGATCTCCACCACCGTGCGCTTCACTTCGGCGAGCTGTTCGAGCGTTTCGATGCCCTTCTGTCCGAGGTGATCGGGCTGCACGTTGAGCACCGCACCAACGTCCACGTGCCGCATCGCCATGCCGGCGCGCAACAGACCGCCGCGCGCCGTTTCCAGCACGGCCACCTGCACCGCGGGATCACTGAGCACGATGCGCGCCGACGTGGGCCCGGTCATGTCCCCTTCCACCGTGCGCTGCCCGTCGATGTACACGCCATCGGTGGTCGTCAGTCCGACGCGCTTGCCCGCGAGTTTGTGGATGTGCGCCAGCAAGCGCGACGTCGTTGTCTTGCCGTTCGTGCCGGTGATCGCGGCAATCGGAATCGTACTTGGCGCCCGATCAGGGAAGAGCATGTCGATGACCTTGCCGGCCACGTCACGCGGGCGTCCTTCACTGGGTGCCATGTGCATGCGGAAGCCGGGTGCCGCGTTCACTTCGCACACCGCGCCACCGATGTCCTTGTACGACTCGGTGATGTCGGGCGTGAGGAAGTCCACGCCACCGACATCGAGGCCGATCGCCTTGATGGCGCGCACCGCCATTTCGGCGTTGTCGGGATGCACGACATCGGTCATGTCGGTGGCCGTACCGCCCGTCGACAAGTTCGCGGTGAGTCGCAGGTACACATCTTCACCAGCCGGCGGTACCGTGGTCGCGTCGTAGCCCAGCTTTGTGAGCAGACCCATGGCCTGCTCGTCGAGGTCGAGCTGCGTAAGCACCTTCTCGTGACCGATGCCGCGGCGCGGATCGCTGTTCACGATCGTGACGAGCTGCTCGATGCTATGCACACCGTCGCCCGTGACCTTGCCGGGTTCGCGCTTGCTGACCGCCACGAGCTCGCCGTCGATCACCAGCATACGGTGATCATGTCCGGTGATGTAACTCTCCACGATCACGCTGCGGGAAATCTCCTTGGCACGCTCGAATCCGGCGACGACTTGCTCGGGCGTGGCGAGTGCGATCGACACGCCGCGTCCGTGATTGCCGTTGTACGGCTTCGTGACCACAGGATATCCGATCGTCTTGGCGGCACTGATCGCTTTCTCGGCCGTCTGCACCAGGCGCTGCTTCGGTACCGGCAGCCCGAGGTTGGCGAGAATACGATTTGTCTCTTCCTTGTCGCCCGCGAGCTCGACGGCAATGTACGACGTCTTCCCGGTGATCGTGGCCTGAATGCGCTGCTGATAGCAGCCGTAGCCCAGCTGAATAAGGCTCTGATCGTTGAGGCGAAGCCACGGGATGTCGCGCGCTTCCGCCGCGTGCACGATGCTCGCGGTACTCGGCCCCAGGGCTCGACGCTGCGCGTACCGAATGAAGGCGTCACGACGCGCGGCCAGATCGAAACTCGGATCGGTGCCGCGCGGGCGGAGCGCTTCGGGCAAGAGATGATGCAACAGATCGAGCGCCACCTCGGCCGCTTCATGTCCGACATCGGCCTGCTCGTACTCGAACACCACATCGTACACGCCGGCGTGCGCCGTTTCGCGCGTCTTGCCGAAGGTGACCTTCACGCCAGCCACGTTCTGCAGTTCGATGGCCACGTGCTCGAGTACATGTCCCATCCACGTGCCGTCGTCTTCCGTCATGCGACGCACGAACCCGCCGGCCACGCCGTACGAGCAGCCATGCTCGTGCAGACCCGGCAGCGCCTCCAGCAGCGATTGAATGAACTCGTCTCCCAGTCGCTTGGTCGGCCACTCTTCGAGCGCACCAAGATCGAGGACGAGCCGGATGACCGGGAAATGCGCGTAGTGGCTCGGCCCCACGTACGTGGAGCGTTCAAGAATCTTCATCTGCTATTCGGCCGTGACGAGAGAGTCGCCCAGCGCGGCATTGAGCGCGTCGTG
>JBBQAK010000096.1:0-10785 GCA_038316215.1 Gemmatimonadales bacterium
TCTCCACGGCACAGTCGGCCAAGGTCGATACCATTATGATCGAAGCCGGCAAGAAGCAGCAGGAAGCGATGATGGCAGCCCGCAGCGGTGGTGGTGATATGGCCGCTATGCGCGAGTCGATGCAAAAGATGAACGCCGAGCGCAACGACGCGCTGAAGGCGGTGCTCACGAGCGACGAGCAGAAAAAGAAGTTCGACGAGAATGTGGCCGCCATGCCGCAGGGTCGTCGCGGCGGCTTCTGATCGATACCGCCGCGTGCCACACAAAACGGGGGGTGCCAATCGGCACCCCCCGATTTGTGTGGTCGCTTGTTCGGCTGCTGCCTTCCATTGAGATTGACGGCTGCACATGTCCGCGCACCTTCACTCCCGCTCGCCACTTCTCGTGGCGCCGCCGCTGCACTCCCGCACGCCGTCCTGATGCGCGGCGAGTTCGTCGATCTGGGAGGCGTGCGCCTGTACTGCTACGCCTTCGGCGAACGCGGCGCCGGCGAGCCGATCGTGCTCATCCACGGCGCGTTCACCTCGTCGCATCTGTGGCAGGACGTGCTCCCGCGACTGCCTAAAGGACACCGGGTGTTGGTGCTCGACCTCCTCGGGCACGGCCGCAGCGACCCGCCCGGCGGCCACGCCATGACGGTGGCCGCGCACGCCACGCGCGTGGCCGCCCTCCTCGACGTGCTGGGCATTCGCCGCGCGTCGCTGGTTGGGCACGGCATGGGCGCCGCCATCGCCGCCGTGGTGGCGCACGAGCATCCCGAGCGAGTGGCCCATCTGCTGCTCGTGAATCCCACCATGATCGGCCTCCAACCCGGCGACGTGGCCTTGAATCGACGCGTGGCGCGTCTGGTGCCGTTCCTGCCGCTCTGGCGCCGCCTGTCGTCAGGGTGGCTGGCGTCGGCGCTGCACTCGGCGCTGCTGCCCTGCTACGCGCATCGCGACGTCGGTGCGCGCTCGCTCGATCTCTATCTCAAGAGCTTTCGCACGCGCGACGGACGCGACGCGGCCTGCGCCCAACTCGCGGCGCTCGCGGCGTCGCGCACCGATACCATCGATACACTCGCCCCGGGCGCGATCGCCTGCCCCGTGCTGCTCGCTACCTCAGCCAGCGATCCGTTCGTCCCAGCGGCTCGCGCAACGACGCTGGGTGAAACACTCCGCCTCGCCGCGCCGAACGGTGTTGAACGGCGCGAGCTCCCCGGCGTCGCGCACGTGGCCCCCGAAGAAGCGCCCGACCGACTCGGCGCGCTCGTGGCGGAACTCTTGACGCGCTAGCCTGTAGGGGGAACGAGATGCACCACGCACTGCCCGCCGTCGATGCACGACCCTTCAACCGCCCGCTCGTCATGACAGATCGCCTTGCCACTATGCGCGCCATGGCTGCCAAGCAGCCGGACAATCCACTCGCCCGCTTCGGTCTCGCCAACGAACTCCTCAAGGCCGGACTGCTCGACGAGGCTTCGGTGGAGTTGGGCGCGTATCTCGCGATACACGACGATGAGGGCAACGGTTGGCTGCGCTACGCCGACGCGCTCCACGCGCTCGGCCGCAGCGCGGAGGCGCGCGCGGCGTGCGACAAGGGGACCGAGGCCGCCACGCGGCATGGGCACGCCACGTTGGTATCGGAATTTGAGGAACGGGAGTACTGACAAGGATTCAGGGCGTCAACGCGCTCACAGTTTCCGCACTTCCTCTACCGCACTCATCACGTGCCCGAGGTCTTTCGACAGCGCTCTCGCTTCCTGCGTCGCGTTCGTGACATCACCAATCGCCGCGCCGATACCCATGGTGCGCAGCTTCACGATATCGAGACGCAGCGACCGCAGCGCCATTGATGCGCTGTCGAGTTGACGCTGCATCGTTTCTCGACGCGCGACGAGTTCCTGGAGCGACGACAGCTGCCGTGTGAGCAGCGTCAGCCGACGCTCGCGATCGGGGGCCTGTTCCGGCTCAGCTTGCACCGAGGCCACACGTGACTCGAGCTGCGTGAGCGCATCGGCGGGTAAATCTCGCTGGAGGCGCTCGAGCCCACTGGCGAGCGCGCTGATGCGCTCCAGCAGCGCGTCAGCGGTGGGCTCCACATCGGGCACCAGCGACTTGTCGGCGTCACTCAGCTTGGTGGTGACATCGCGAATCGTGAGTCGATCGTCGACCGCATTGCGGAGTAACTCGCCATACACCGACGCCAGCAGTTGATCGCCGGCTACGAGCGCGAGTTGCTCGCGCATCCTCACTTCATACGGACGGTCGTCGGAACTCGCGGCGATCGCTTCCCACGAGCCGCTCCACGCCTCGCCGACCGACACCCCGAGTCGACGCAGGCGCATGAAATCGCGGATGAGCATCTGCGCGCTCGCCATTGCCGCCAGTCCGGCGGCGACCATGGGAACGACCATGGGATCGAGATTCGCCGACGCACCGACAACAAAACTGCCAAGCGACACGGCGGCCGATCCCATGAACCACTTCGCGTGCTTCACGAACGCCCGCGATGCCTCCGCGATCCGCGCTGGCTTGCTGCGTGGATCACTCTCGGACTTCGGCGCCGCCTCGTTCCCCAGAATGCGTCCCAGCGTAATACCACGGCGACGAAGCCGGATGTAGCGGCCGAGCACCCCGAGGCCCATGCCCATCGCGGGAAAGATCGCCCACGGGAAACCGGGGCTGGTGACCGCGTTGATGACGCCAAGGAACACGATCAACCCTGCCGTCGAGAGCATCTGCCCTTTGAAGCGCTCGATCACATCATCGTCGCTCCGCCATGCGGCCGTCGAATCGTCGTACTGTTCGTTCCACTGCGACTGCACGTCGCGGCGCTGCTGTCGCACCGCCATCCGCCAATCCCGCATGGCTTCCTTCGAAGCGCGATTCCATTCTCGTACGTGCTCGCGCGGCGCACCGAGAGGAAGCGGCGGCAACGCCGGCATCGGCGGCAGCGCACCGGGCGCCGGGTACGAGCGTGGTGCCGGCGCGGGGGCGGCGACACCGCGCGGCGCCCAATCTTCCGACCGATGACCGTAGAGTGCGTCTTCGCGAGGTTCCAGCGCGCGCGGCTCCTGTGCGCCGGCACGTAGCGGCGGCGCGTAGGTCACGGGTGCCATCGCATGTGGCGGCGGCGCACTCGCGCGGTGGGCACCGGTGTGCAGCGAACCGTCGCGCTGTGCTTTGCGTAGCGCATCGCGCAGTTGCAGCGCATTGTCCCAGCGATCCTGCGGCCGCTTGGCCAGGCAACGCTCGAGAATCTCCACCAGGACGAACGGCGCATCGGGGCGCACGGCACGAATGGGCATCGGCGTTTCGCTCACATGCTTCATCAGCATGGCGGGCGTGGTCGTGGCCTCAAACGGTAGTCGTCCGGCCAGCATGAGATAGCCTACGACCCCCAGCGAGTAGATGTCGCTGCGTCCGTCGATCTCACGGTCACCGGTGGCTTGCTCAGGGCTCATGAACGCCGGCGTCCCCACGGCGATACCGGTCTGCGTGAGTCGTGATCCGCTTTCCGCCGCCCGGGCGATCCCGAAGTCGGTGACCATGGCGCGACCGGACTCTTTATCGATCAACACGTTGTCCGGCTTCACATCGCGATGTACGACGCCACAGGCATGCGCGTACGCTAACGCGTCGGCCACCTGTTCGAGCAGATGTGCGATCTCCTCGAAGGTCGGCCGCGGGGCGCGCACGATCCGCGCCGCCAGACTCTCGCCTTTCACCAGCGCCATCGCGAAGCACACTAACCCGCCTTCCTCGTGCACCGCATAAATCGGCACGATATGCGGATGATTCAGCCGCGCCGCGGTCTGCGCTTCGCGCACGAAGCGTTCGCGCACCTCACCACGGAACGCGAGCTCAGGAGGCAGCACCTTGAGCGCGACCGGCCGCTGCAAGCGCACGTCCTCGGCGGCATACACCACCGCCATGCCACCACGACCGACTTCCTGCTCGATCAGATATCGATCGCCGACGGCCGCTGTCACGCGATCGCGCAGGAGATTCGATTCGGCCTGAGCTTCCGCCGCCTTCATGGCCGCTCGCTGACCGTCAGGCATCGTCTGGTCGGCTTACGCCGAACCGGAGCGCGATGACGTGGCCTCGCGCACTTCGTTCGCGGCCTGCACCGCGATGTCCACGTCGCGCGCGAGCTGCATCGCCTGCTCTGCCACAAGCGTCACGCTTTGCACCGAGCTGTTGCCGGTGCGCAGCCGCACGAGATCGAGACGCACATTCTCGAGCGCAATGCGGCAGCTCTCGAGCTGGGCGCGACGCAACTCGCGCTTACCCAGCGTATCGGCCACCGCTCGCCGGTCGCGCCGAAGCTGCGCCAACCGGCGCACACGCCCTTCGCTGCGCTGCGTATCGAGCGGATTCGCCTCAGCCTCGAGGGTGCCAATTTCCACGTCGATGCGCCGCGCGGCGTCGGGCCCTTGTTCGCGATCCACGCGCGTGATATCGCGGGCGATGATCTCGACCTTGTTCACCAGGTCGACCGCCGTGCGCGCGACATCGGGAATCCGCCCCCGCTCGTCGGCCGGCAGCGTGCTCAGTAGCCGGCCAATTTCTTCACGATCGGCACGCGCCGCCTTGACCAGCGCGACGAATTCGCCGAGCTCGTCATCGCGGGCGGGCGCGTTCGGCGAGGCCGCGTCGCGGTGAAACCTCAGCGGTCCCGACGGGCTCGGCGACAGGACGCCGTCCAAGCGATTGCGCAGGCGGCCTTGGGCGCGCAGTTCCTCGCGCTTCGTCCGGCTGAACGTCGCCATGAACTTGTCGCCGAGATCGGAGATCACCTCGCCGAGCATCCGATGTTTCGGCTGCTTGAGCACATCCGTCCAGTCGAAGCCGTCAGCCCAGAGCTTGGCATACTTCCACGCGATGAAGACCGTCCACAGCGTAGTCAGCCCCAGCATGTCGCCGCCGGTGAAAATGCTGATCACGAGGATCGCGCCGTTCACAAACAGATACGGGGCCAACTTGCGGCGGAACGCCACCACCGGCGGCGCGAACCAGCGCGCCTCGTCTTCCGCCGTCGCCACGTACACATCGTCGCCCGAGAGCGGCGGCTGATAGAGAGGATACGGCGCCACCGGCGGAGTGACCGCCGTCCGCGACTGATAGTTGGGCGGCTGATAGACCGGCGGTGTGTACGGAGCAGGCGTGTACGGCACCGACGGGGCGGAAGGACTGGGCGCCCCCAAGCCACCCATCGACATGCCACCAATCGGCGCACCATTGAATTGCACCGGCGCGCCGTTGGCCTGCCGCGACGCAGCCGGATTCGTCGGCGGCGGCACCACACCCGTCTTCAGTGCCATGACCATCTCGCCAGCGCTCTGGAAGCGGTGCTCCGGATTCTTCTCCAGCAAACGCATCACGATCTGCGACAAATCGTCGGGCGTGTCCGGACGACGCAACGACACCGGCACCGGCATTTCGGCCAGGTGCTTCACCAACAGCGCCGGCGTGGTGCCGCCGGTGAACGGCGGCTCGCCGGCCAGCATCTGATATGCCACGATGCCCAGCGAATACAGATCGCTGCGGGCGTCGAGGTCGCGGTCACCAGAGGCCTGCTCCGGCGACATGTACGCGGGCGTACCGATGGCCATACCCGTGGCGGTCAGACGCGATGTCTCGCCGCTGTCGCTTGCCGCGCGCGCAATCCCGAAGTCGGTCACCAGTGCTCGGCCGTCGATACTGTCCAGCAGAATATTGTCGGGCTTGATGTCGCGATGAATGACACCGCGCGCATGTGCGTAGGCCAGCGCATCGGCTACTTCGTGGAGCCAGCGCCGCACGTCGTTGATGGGGAGCGGACCACGCTTCTGCAGTTGCGTGGCGAGATTGTCGCCGTCAATGCAGGCCATCACGAAGAACACGAGATTGCCGACCTCGTCCACCGAATAAATCGGGACGATGTTCGGATGACTCAGCTGCGCAGCGGTCTCCGCCTCGCGTAGAAAGCGCGTCCGGATGTCACGCCGGAACGACAGCTCCGGCGGCAACAACTTGATGGCCACGAACCGCTTGAGGCGCTTGTCGCGGGCCCGATACACGATGCCCATGCCACCACGACCGATTTCCTGGTCCAGTTCATAGGTGGCACTGAGCGCCTGCTCCACATGGGCGCGCAGTTCAGCATCTTCGGTGGATGGGGCTACGGAATCGGGCACTCGCGTGGGAATCGGGGAAGTCGCGTCGTATGTCTAGTGTAGCACCGGAGAGAAACAGGCAACAGCATCCCGCATTCTCCATCGTCGCTCGCCGTACGGCCCAAACTCGTCGGGAGTTGCAATACGACACAACTCCGCCCGCGTCGGGTTGTCCCAGACGAGTGGCCCATCGGTCAACCTGACCGCAATCCACCGCTGGATCCGCGGACCGACAAATCGGCGGATCGACGGCCGATCCAGACCGTCATCACGGCACGGCTGCCCCAGTCTGCTTGCAAACCCTGCCGCGATGGCGTAATCCAGACGGTGTGAAACCTGCGCTATGGAGGGCGGTATTCCTCTTCCAACAGGATCGTACGTCATGGGCCAGCGCCAAACACTTCCCGTCCTGCCGCTTCGCGGGACGGTCATGTTCCCCGGCATCACCGCGCCAATCGCGGCGGGCCGCCCCGGCACCTTGAGAGCCATCGAAACGGCACTCAAGGGAGATCGGCTTGTCTTTGCGGTCGCCCAGCGCGACAACACGGAAGAGCCGACGTCGGACATTCTTTTCACCACGGGCGTGATCGCCCGCATCGGCCAGATCCAACGGGGACTGGGCGGCGTTCAGCTGCTCCTGCAAGGCGAGCAGCGCGCCACGGCACTCCAGTACGCCGAAGTGGACGGCTACCTCCAAGCGGTGATCGTCCCCGCCGAGGAGATGATGCCACTCGACCTCAAGAATGCGGCCTTCGAGGCGCTCCATAAGGAGGCGCGCGAGCGCGCTGCCGAATTGGGCGAGAAGCGCGGTCTGCCTGAGGAAGTCGTGCATCAGGTGCTCGACTCGGTCGACGATGCCGGCAAGTTCTCCGACCTCGTGGCCGGCTACATCGAACTCACCGTGCCTGAAAAGCAGGGGCTCCTGGAGACGCTCTCGGTGGAAGAGCGCCTGCGTCGGGTGCTTGTCCACGTGCAGCGCCAGATCGGCCTGCTCGAAGCACAGGAGGACATCAAGTCGCAGGTCCAGGAGGAACTGGGCGAGCGGCAGCGTGAGATGTTCCTGCGCGAGCAGCTCAAGGCCATTCAGAAAGAACTCGGCGATGACGATCAGTCGAAGGAGATCACCGAACTCCGCGACAAGCTGACGAAGCTCGTGCTACCCAAAGAAGCGCGCGCCGAAGCCGAGCGTGAATTGGGGCGCCTCGAGCGCGCCGGTCGCGAATCGATGGAAGCGCAGGTGATCCGCACGTATCTCGAGTGGATCGCGGAGTTGCCATGGAGCGACCGTTCGGACGATCATCTTGAACTGGCTCGTGCCGGTGAAATTCTCGAGGAGGATCACTACGGCCTCAAGGACGTGAAGGATCGTGTCCTCGAATTCCTGGCCGTTCGTCAGTTGCGTGCGCAGCAGGTGGCCGCCGAAGTCGAGACCACGGGTGAGTTCTCGGTGTCGAAGCTCAAGGGAGACACCAGTGACGCCAACACCACACTCGGCCACGGAAACGGGAACGGCGACCGTCAGATCACCGACGCCAAGGAAGCCAAAGCCCGTGCCATGGCCAAGGGTCCGATCCTGCTTTTCAACGGCCCGCCAGGAGTAGGTAAGACGAGCATCGCCAAGTCGATCGCGCGGGCGTTGGGCCGCGAATATGTACGCGTGGCACTCGGTGGCGCCCGCGACGAAGCCGATATTCGTGGACATCGTCGCACGTACGTAGGCGCGATGCCCGGGCGAATCATTCAAGGCATGAAGCAGGCCGGTAGCAAGAACCCGGTGTTCCTCTTGGACGAAGTCGATAAGCTCGGCACGTCGTATCAGGGCGATCCGTCGAGCGCGTTACTCGAGGTGCTCGATCCCGCGCAAAATGATTCGTTCACCGACCACTATCTCGGCGTGCCGTTCGACCTGAGCGAAGTGTTGTTCATCGCCACGTCGAACTTCATTCAGAACATCCCCGGTCCGCTGCTGGACCGTATGGAAGTCGTGGACTTCAGTGGCTACACCGAGCGCGAGAAGTCGGAAATCGCGAAGACGTACCTCAGTCCGCGTCAGCTCGAGGAGTCGGGACTCGGTCAGCGTGATCTCAAGTTCACCGACGACGCCGTCATGAAGGTGATCAGCGAGTACACGCGCGAAAGTGGTGTGCGTCAGCTGGAGCGTCAGCTCGGCGCCGTGGCGCGCAAGGTCGCGCGACGGGTGGCGATGGGTGATACGGCCACGATCGACGACAAGGTGATCAGCAGCGACGAAGTGCGCGAGTTGCTGGGACGCCCGAAGGTACACCCGGAGCGTGTGTCTGAGGACGACGAAGTCGGCATCACGACGGGGATGTATTACACGCCGATGGGCGGCGACATCATGTTCGTCGAAGCGAGCATTCGCCGTGGCGCGTCCACGCCGACCAAGAGCGACGATGGAGTCGAGGCTGTTCGCGTGGGTCCGATCTCGCTGATTCTCACCGGTCAGCTGGGCGACGTGATGAAGGAGAGTGCGCGCGCGGCGCTGACCTACGTGACGAACAATGCGGCCTTGCTCGGAATTCCGGCCAACCGCGTGGCGTCGGCGAGTGAGGCACACATTCACGTGCCCGCAGGCGCGATCCCGAAGGACGGTCCCAGTGCCGGCATCGCCATTGCCCTGGCGCTCGTCAGCGAAATGTCAAACCGCAAGGTGCGGCGCGATGTCTCGATGACCGGCGAAATCACGCTACGTGGTCGCGTGCTGCCGATCGGTGGCGTGAAAGAAAAGGTGCTCGGCGCGCATCGCGCCGGCATCAAGGAAGTGATCATCCCGAAGGCCCATGAAGCGGACCTCGAGGACGTGCCGGACGAAGTGCGTGAGCAGCTCATTTTCCACCCCGTGGAGACGATGCGCGATGTGCTGGCGATTGCCCTGGTGGATCAGGGACGGCCGGCACCGGCCGAGGCGGAAGAGCTTCTCGGGGTATAAGGACGAAGTCGGGAGTCGGGAGTCGGGGGCGATGGGCCGGTTTGGCCTGTCGCCCCCGTGCTACGTCACATGACTTATTCCATTCGCGCCGTGGGGCGCGCAAGTTCACACCATGACCACGCCCCAACAGTCCGTTCGCGGCACGGTCCGTCTGGCGACAGAGGCGGACCACGATGCGATCCATGCGTTGAACTATCGGACGTTCGTCGAAGAAATTCCCCAGCACGCCGCCAATGCCGCGCGGCGTCAGGTGGATCGCTTCCACGACGAAAATGTCTATGCCGTGTACGAATGGAATGGCCGTATCGTCGGCATGGTCAGCGGACGGACACAGCGGCCGTTCTCGCTCGACCAGAAGCTGGGCAGCGTCAATGACTACCTTCCCGCCGGGCGCACGCCAGTCGAGATCCGACTGCTGGCCGTCGAACCGGAGTTCCGCGCCAGTCGAGTGTTCGCACAGCTCGTTGGCTTCATTACGCGGCACTTCCTGGCCAAGGGTTTTGACCTTGGCATCATGTCGGGAACCACGCGTCAGCTGCGCCTGTACCGGCACCTCGGCTTTCACGCCTTCGGTCCGCTCATTGGAACCGAAGCGGCGTCCTATCAACCGATGTACATCACGGCAGAGGAAGTGCTCACTTGGCCGGAGGCGATGCACAACGGAGAGGAGGTCCCGAGCACCGGTGCGAACTTTCTTCCTGGTCCGGTCGGCATCAGCGATGCCGTTCAGCGCGCCATGCAGCACCGTGCGACGTCGCATCGCGCCGAGTCGTTTCATTTACGGTATCAGGAGACGCAACAACGGCTATGCGAGCTGGCACAGGCTCGACATGCCACGATGCTGTTGGGGTCTGGAACGCTCGCGAACGACGTCGTGGCGGCCCAGATCTCGCTGCTCGATGCGCCTGGAGTGATCGTGAGCAACGGCGAGTTCGGCGACCGCCTCGTCGATCACGCCACGCGTATGCACATCCCGCACACGGTCGTGCATGCTCCGTGGGGTGAACCACTGGACGCCGGTACGATTTCACAAGCGATGCAGCGCACGAAGGCGCGATGGCTCTGGGCCGTACACGGCGAAACATCGACGGGCGTCATCAACGACCTGAGCGTACTCGCGTCGATCGCGCACTCGCACAACGCGAAGCTCGCACTGGACGTCATCAGTAGCCTCGGCACGGTGCCACTCTCCTTACGCGACGTGTGGATGGCGAGCGCGGTGAGCGGCAAGGCGCTCTCGGCGTTCTCCGGCATCGCCATTGTGTTTCACGACGGCCAGACGAGTTCGTCCAGTAGCCGCATTCCGCGCTATCTCGATCTCGGTCTCGCGGTCGAACAGCAGGGCGTTCCCTTCACGCAGTCGTCCAATCTGCTGGATGCGCTTTGCACATCGCTGGCCGAGATCGATTGGCCTGCACGGTTCGAAAGACTCGAGCACGACGGCACGTGGCTGCGGCGCGCGATGGAGTCGCGCGGATGGCGTGTGCTGGCAGCCGCCGATCACGCGTCACCGGCGGTGCATACCCTGATTCCACCCTCGGGTATCAACGCGCGCTCCCTCGGCGAACAACTCCGTGCTGCGGGATGGCTGGTCAGCTTTGAGAGCGGCTACCTCCGCGAGCGGAAGTGGCTGCAGGTGTGCCTCATGGGGCACTATGCGCCAAGTGCGCTGCGCACCTTTCCGCTGGCCCTC
>JBBQAK010000430.1:0-3288 GCA_038316215.1 Gemmatimonadales bacterium
CTCAATAACACGCCCGGCATCGCGGATGCCCGCGTGGAGCGCGCATTCGAGTCGCTGAATCTCGAGGGCTCCTGGCACGAAGTACTCTGGCTGCGCTTCACGAGCCGCTAAGGTCGCGCGGAGACTCTAGCGGGCCACCTACGGCGTCGTAGCTTCGAGGGATACGCCGCGAAAAATGCGCCGCGCGCCCCTGCAGTCCCCATACGAGCATTGGAGGACACGCCATGACCACCGCCCGACGTGACTTTTTGCAGCAGCTGACACTCGGTGGCGTTTCTGCGGCGCTACTCCCCATGACGGCGCACGCCGCGTGGGCCGAGCGCGCAGTCGCCGCCAGCGCCGGCGCGGAATCGGCACAGCAATACGATCTGACCTGGACGCGCCGACTGACGGGTAAGTACAAGGCTGTCTACGACAGTCCGGACATCGCCGGTGGACTCGGCGTGTTGCGCGCCGGTATCGTCAGCGCACAGTACATGTTGGCGTTCAATGTGCCGGCGAGCGCCCTGTCCCCGGTGATCGTCCTCCGGCACGACGGCATCGTGTTGGCGATGCAGCAGGACTTCTGGGATCGCTACAAAATCGGCGAGAAGCATCAGGTCATGCATCCATGGACCGGCGCACCGTTGACACGGAGTCCGGCACTGCTTGGCGCCGGTGACGGACTTCCCGCGGGGCTCGAGGCGCATGCGCTCGATAAGCAGCTGGCGCGGGGCGTGATCGTACTCGCGTGCGCGTTGGCGTTTCAAGATATCGTCGACACGATCGCCACGGCTGATGCACTCGCGAAAGACGCGGCCGCCACGAAAGCCCGCAGCATGATGCTGCCGGGAATCATCATGCAGCCGTCAGGGGTGTTCGCGACGTCGGTCGCGCAGGACCACGGCTGCGTGTACGTGCGCGCGACCTGACGCGCGACGTCCCCTCAGCGAATGCGGACCACGCCCTTCCCCACTAACGGGAAGCGCGTGAACACGGCGGGATCATGTCCGGGCACCACCACGCCGCTGGTGCCCGCGAGTTCCCGCATGCGTTGCTGTGCGGCGAGATTGGCGGCAGGATCGAGGGTCTGCGCGATCGGCGTCCGCGTCTCGAGATTCTCGTAGAGATACGCGTTGTCCGACGCCAGCACGACCGTTCCGCGCGCGGTCTGTACGCCGGCATACTGCGACGCGAAGGTGTGCTTGCCACCGGTGTACACGCGGATACCGGGCATGATCTCCTGCGCGTCGCCGGCCACCAATTGCACACGGCCAGCCTGACGCAGCGCGTACAGCATCGCCGCGTCGAGGGCATCGGCCGCGCGATCGAGCGACGCCCCGCCGTCACCCACGTGATGCTCGTACTCCTCACGCTGAATCCACACGGTCGCCTGGGGAAAGAGATCGATGCCATCGACGTGATCCCAGTGCACGTGCGACACAATGATGTCGGTCACCTGCTCTGGCGTGATACCAAGCACGCGAATGGCGTCTGACGGTTTCTGATAGTCGACCGGCTTCCACCGCGTCATGAACTTCTCGCGGTAGAAGCCGGCGTCGACGAGAACGATCCGACCGTTACCTGGCTTGATGACCCACACCGTGAGCGCGCCATCGAGGCGTCGGGCGGTATCCGCGCCGGCGATCAGCGACGACACCGGAAAGTTCGCGAGCGCGCCGTAGCGCACCGCGTAGATCTCGGGCGCGGCCTGCGCCGACCGGGGTGCGGCGGTGGGTCCCGAGGTGGAGACCACCGAGAGCAGTGCGGCACATGAAGCGCGGGCGAGTCGGGCGAGAGGCGTCAGCATCGAGCTACGATACGATCCGCGGGCGACGGGGGCCAGCCATTCCACCGACCCGCTGTCCGGTCACACCCTATAGCGCGGGACATGGCGGATCACAGCGTGAGGGAGGGTCTCACGAAGCATCGCGCCTGACCGCCGGAGCTATCGGATGACGAGGACAGCGACGCCTTCTTGACGGGCCCGCAGCATGCGGCTCCTGCGGCTCCTGCTGCTCCTGCTGCTCGTGGGATTCACCACCGCGACCGCGCAGGTGACGCCGGCCTCGTCGCTGCTCCTGCTAGCGACGGGCACGCGGATCCGCGTGAAGCCGACCGGCGAGTCTCGCCTGTTCCCCGGCGGAGACCGGCGAGTAGGCACCCTCCGTGCGCTCACGCGGGATAGCCTCACGATCGACTGGACGGATGGCGGCAGCACGGGCGCGTTCATCGGCGCGGCGATCGGCGGCGGCGCCGGGCTCGTCGGCGGGGGGCGGTGGGGGCGATCGGCCGCCGAGAGGTGTGGCGTCGGGTCCGGCTCGACGCGCTCGCGGGGGCTGGTTGTGCGTCGCGACGTGACGCTGACCGAGCGCGAACAGCGCGCGGTTCGTCCGCTTCACGGCCGACAGCCGAAGAGTTCGTAAGGTGCCCGAACAAAGTTGCGGATCTTCATTCCGTTACTCGGGTCTTGGTCTGCTTAAGGATGAGGACGGTGATATTGGCACGGAGTTCGCAGAGAGCATTCTCTTGACTTTCTGGACTTTTGGTCAGACTCTTTGTTTTCCTACCAAACAAAGTTCAGGCGTTGCACCTGCTCGTACCGCATGGCTCGGCCCCCTGCCGCGCGCCCGGACTCCCTCATGTCGTGGTTTCGACATCGCCTTCTGGAGGCACTGTATGCGTATTCCGCAATTCCGCCGAATTACCGTCGCGATGGCGGCCGGTATGAGCGTGCTGCTCGCCGGCTGCGACTCGTCGACCCCAACCGCGGCGAAAACGCTTTCGTCGATCACGGTCTCGCCCGCCACCGCCAACCTCATCATTGGTGGCACGCAAACGCTCACGGTTTCAGGCACCTATAGCGACAACTCGACGGCCGCGCTGACCTCTGGCGTGACCTTCAGCTCGTCGGCCAATACCGTCGCCACTGCGAGCACGGCAGGCATAGTCACCGCGCTGGCGGCGGGCACCGCTACCATCACCGCGACGGCGTCGGGCAAGACGGCCACCGCGCTGATCACGGTCGCGGCGCCAGCGCCCACGCTGTCATCGATCGCCATCACGCCCGCCACGGTGAGTCTGCTCGTAGCCGGCGCGCAACAACTGACGATTACGGGGACCTATAGCGACGCCACGACCGGCGCCCTGACGACCGGCGTCACCTTCACCTCGTCGACCGGCACGGTGGCCAGCGTCAGCACCAGCGGCTTGGTTACCGCTCTTGCCGCTGGCACCACGACGATCACCGCCACGCATACGGCGTCCACGCGGACTGCGACACGCCTGATCACGGTGACGGCGCCCGTC
>JBBQAK010000445.1:0-3072 GCA_038316215.1 Gemmatimonadales bacterium
CGGCCCACGTGCCGCGCGCCTTCACGTTGGTGAGCACGCGCTTGAGATCGCCCACGCCGGTGGCGAGATGTTGCATCTCGCCGAGTCCCTTGTGTACGGTATCGAGACGATCGCTGACCAGCTTGAATGATTCGCCTAACCGCTTTTCGAGCGTATCGTGCAGCTTTTCGTCGACCGTGCGACGCATTTCGTCGAGTTTGCGCTCGTTCCCTTCCTGCAGCTCACGCACGCGCTGATCGAGTGTGCCGCGCACGCGATCGAGTGACGCCTGCGTGGTATCGATGGACTTCGTGACTTCCTCGCGCAGCTCGCGCGCCGATAGGCGCGCCTCCTCGCGCGCGCTGCGCAATTCCTCGCGGAGCTCACGACGCGCGCGTTCGGGATCGGCGTTGCCGCGGAACAGGCCAACGGCCAGCAATACGACGGCCAGCGCGGCACACACCAGCGTGAGTATCGCGATCGGGTCAGCCATGCGACGTTCCAATGGATTCGGGCTGCGGCATCGTAGCACGCAGCAGTGCCTCGAGTCCGCTGCTCCGTCGCACCGTTCGCGCTACCGCTGCTCGCATCACCGAGTCGTCACCGACGATCAACACCTGCTGCCGCGCACGGGTCACGGCAGTGTACAGCAGCTCGCGTCCAAGCACGCGACTACCCTTGGCCGGCAACATCACGATCACGTTGGTGAACTCCGAACCTTGTGCCTTGTGCACCGTCATGGCCCACGCCGTTTGTGTTTCGGGCATCCGCGCCGGCTGAATGGCACGGGTGGCATGCTCGGGTGCGGGGAAGTGCACCAGCATCTCCCCGTTTGCTTCCCAGGCCACGCCCACGTCGCCATTGAACAGCTGCGTGCCGTAGTCGTTGGCCATGACCATCACCGGACGTCGATGATACCAACGTTCGGTGATGACCGTACCCTGACCGCGCAGCCACCGCTCAACTTCGGCGTTGATCCCGGACACGCCAAACGCGCCTTCGCGCTCGGCGCAGAGCACGCGAAACCCATCGAGAGCCGCGAGGGCTGCCCCGGGAGACGCAGCAGCTAGGCACGCTTCGAGATGCGGCACAAGCAGCGCCAGCAGCTCGGCGCGATCCTGCGGCGCCGGCGCCCAGCGCACGTCGGCGCGTTGGGCATCGCGCACGACGGCCCAGAGCGCATTGGCGTCGCCGGTCAGTATGGCGGAGGCCGCATCGCCGATGGCGGGATGGGCTTCAAACCGGTAGCTGCGTGTGAGCCGCTCCACGCTGTTATGCAACGCGTTACCGGCACCAAGCTCCTGCGCCACCCGACAGATCGCGCCCAACACGTCGCCCGCCTCCACGCTGGCCAGCTGATCCTGATCACCGACCAGCAGCAGCGTGGCGTGCGCGGGGAGCGCCGCGATGAGCGCATCCATGAGCAGCACGTCCACCATGCTCGCTTCATCGAGAATCACGAGGTCATACGGCAACGGCGTACCGGCTCGCGACCAGAAACGATCACGGTCGGGCTGATACCCCAGCAATCGATGCACCGTGCGCGCGCGGTGCGGTACGCGCGCACGAACCTCTGGCGATGCCGCGAGTGCATCGAGTCGCAAGCGGACCGACTGCGAAAGCCGCGCTGCCGCCTTTCCGGTGGGCGCGGCCAGCGCCACGCGAAGCGCCGGATCGCGATCGAGCGTTTCTACCAGCAGTGCCGCGATGCGCGTGGTCTTGCCGGTGCCGGGGCCGCCGGTGATGACGCGAAAGGTAGGTCCATCATGGGCCAGCGACTCCCGAATGCGCGCCACAATGCGCTGCTCGGCGTCGAAGTATCGTCGGAATTGCAGCAGCGACCCGTGCAACATCAGCACCGACGGCACCACCGATGGCACCGCTTGCAGTGCGGTGCGCCACCACTCGGCATCGCGACCTCGTAGCAGCTCGCAGACTTCCACCGCCCCGTCGTTGGCGGAGACTTCCTGGACGAGCTCCGAGGCTTCGACGGCAAGATCGCCCAGTGACAGCGCGCTGTGGCCGTCGTCGCGGGCACGCGCGAGCAACGCCACGGCCACGGCCACTGCGACTGGCGCAGCCACGTTGTCGACCACGCCGGCGCGCCGCACGGTGAGTTCGCCGAGCACCCGATCGCTGGTGGACAACAGATAGTGCTCCACGGCGGCGTCGAAGAATGCGACGAGGTTCAAGCGGACGCTCATGCCGTCCCTCCAAAAGCGCGATCCAGGGCGTAGAGCAGCGCGGCCGTCGGTGCATCGGTGAACCAGCCGTCGCGTCCCGTGGGCGCGATGCCGCGGAGGAAGGCATAGGTGACCTGTCCCCAGTGCCGGCTCGCGTCGTACCCACGCTGACGCGCGCGCAGGTGCCGGTGCAGCGATACAAAGTACACGTGGTACTGCAGCGTGTAGTGCGCGGCGTGCATCGCGTGATCGAGCGCGCTTGGCGCGTAGTCGGCGTTCTCAGGGCCGAGCCAATTCGACTTCCAGTCGAGAATGTGCCAACGTGCGTTACGCTCGAAGGCGAGGTCGATGGATCCGGTGAGATATCCGCGGAACTCGTCCGCGCGCAGTCGCTCGAGCAGCGGCGCGTAGGCCTGTGCATGGGGCGACCCGTGCGCGGCGAGCGCGTCGGCGACGGCCGCGACGGAGAAGTCGTGCACTGGCATCGAGAATCGCCATTCGCGCAGCGTAGCGTCGCGCGGTACCTCCGCGAGCGCAAGGCCCGCGTTCGGGATCTCAGCGTGGCACACCGTAGCGATCATGTCCCGGATGTGCGCTGGGGTCCAGCGCGCGTTCGCTGGTACCGGCACGCTGTAGTCGCGTAGGGCGATGTCTACATCGGCATCAGTGATCGCACCAGGGTTGGTGAAGTCGGCGTGTTCGAAGAGGCCGTGCAGCACATTGCCGATGTCGGCACCGGCCGGGACGCCGCGGAAGCCGGCCACGTGAGCGGCCGTACGTCGCGCGTTGTCTGGCAGCACGATGTCGTCGACATCGCGACTGTCCACGTGTGACACGTTGCGCGTGAGCATGGTGAAGCTACTGCTGCGCCAGGTGGCGAGCTGACCAGCTGCCACGATGAAGTGCAACG
>JBBQAK010000469.1:0-2452 GCA_038316215.1 Gemmatimonadales bacterium
CGGATCCGCCACATCTAACACGTCGTACCACGAGATCGGGGCGGCCGGATTCGAACCGGCGACCTCCTGCTCCCAAAGCAGGCGCGATACCGGGCTACGCTACGCCCCGCAGATCAGCGGCCGCGTATGTTATCCCGCCGATGCGCCGAGGTCAACGGGGGCTTGCACATCCGTTGCAACTTCCTGCACACACCAGGCGTACACGCGCCAACCACACGCGCACAGTACACGCACACCGGACATACGCCAACTCCCCGCGTGCGATCACGCGCGCCATCGCGCGAACCGCTCGCGCACGGCACTGTGCTGCAGTAAGGCAGCAAAGGCACGACCGCGGTGACTCACACGCGCCTTCGCGTCACGCTCCACCTCGGCGAACGTCGCTCCGAGGTCGTCCGACTGGAAATAGGGATCGTACCCGAAGCCGGCCGTCCCTCGCGCGGTCGACAGCAGCTCACCCGTCGTTTCCCCGCGCACCACCGCCTCGTGCCACGTGTCACCGTCCGGCCACACACAGGCCGCCGCACACACATACCGGGCCCGGCGCGACAGCGATACCGTGCGCGTGGCCGCTTCTGCCAAGGCTTCTTGCAGGAACGCATTGTTCGCCGCGTCCAACGAGGCGCCGTGCAGATCGCTCCGTCCGGACCAACGCTTGCTGTGTACCCCCGGGCGACCTCCCAGCGCGTCGACGGCGAGACCGGAGTCATCCGCCAGCACGGTGGCGCCGATAATTCGCGCAAAGTAGCGCGCTTTCGCGAGGGCGTTCTCCTCGAACGTGTCGAACACCTCGAGCGCGTCCTCGTCGGGCGATTCGGGAACGCCGAGGTCGGCCAGCGTCACGACCTGCACACCGACCGACGCCATCAACGGCACCAGTTCCTTCACCTTGCCCGCGCTGCGCGTCGCGAGCACGACGCGTGCGCCTGTCGCGGCGGTGGCATCTGCTCCATGCGACGGCATCGGCCTAGTCAACGCGGCTGGGGAAACGGACCGCTCAGCGCCTCGAGTTGCATGGCGTCGAGCGTCTCGATGCCTCGCACGGCAATTGACAGCAGCGCATCGAGTTGCTCACGCGCAAACGTGCCGTGCTCACCCGTTCCCTGCACCTCGACGAATCGCCCCTCGCTGCTCATCACGACGTTCATGTCGACCCCGGCACGCACATCCTCCTCGTAGTCGAGGTCGAGACGTGGCTGATCGTCCACGAGGCCGATGCTGATCGCCGCCACACGGCGACGCACCGGCGTGACCGGAATGCGGCCGGTCTGTACCATCCACGTGAACGCATCGTGCACCGCCACGCAGGCACCGGTGATGGCCGCCGTGCGCGTGCCACCATCAGCCTGCAACACGTCGCAGTCCACCTTCACCGTGAACTCACCGAAACGGAAGTCGTCGAGCATCGCGCGGACACTGCGGCCAACGAGACGCTGAATCTCCTGCGTGCGTCCGCCAACCTGCTGACGCTCACGAGACGACCGTGTCTTGGTAGCGCGCGGCAGCATCGAGTACTCCGCCGTCACCCAGCCTTCGCCGGAGCCACGGCGCCAACCCGGAACGCCCGTCTCCACCGACGCGGCGCAGAGCACACGCGTCTCACCGAACGACACCAGACAGGAGCCTTCTGCATACGGCACCGCACCGCGCTCGAGATGCACCGGTCGCATGGCATCAGTGGCGCGCCCCGCGCGCGCAGAGCGCAACGGGCGCTCGTCGTTCGTTCCATCAGATCCGTTCACAGTCGCGTCAGCCACGCAGTTTCTCGATGGTGGAGGTAGTGGAGTGTCCGTCGACGAGCGGAATGACCACCACGCGTCCACCGCGTGCTGTCACGAGATCCGCGCCGACAATGGTATCCGGCGAATAGTCGCCGCCCTTCACGATGACATCTGGCTCGATGGCCTGTACAAGAGCGAAGGGGGTGTCGTCATCGAAGACCACGACGGCGTCCACCGCTTCGAGCCCCGCGAGGACGATCGCACGCTCGGCCGACGTACGAATCGGCCGCGCCGGCCCCTTCAGCCGCTTGACCGACGCATCGCTGTTCACGCCGACGATCAACGCCGCGCCTTCCCGCCGTGAGCGGTCAAGCACGTCGAGGTGGCCCGGATGCAACAGATCGAACACGCCGTTCGTGAAGACCACCGCCCCCTGTACCGTGCGTCGCCAGGCGACAGCCCCGTCCACCGTCATGACTTTGGACGAGGGGACACGAGGTCGATCGCCCGTCACCATTGCGATTGCACTCCTTCCACGAGATCAGAGATCAAGCTCTCAAGCGCGTTCTTGCGTCCGGCTGCCTCACCGCCCTCGGCGTATTGTCCTTCGCGCTGCAGCCCGTTTTTCTTAAGCAACGTGCGCCCCGTCGTTTGATCGACGATCTCGACATCGATCACGATCAGCAGCCGTCGCCGCGTCGAGGTCGTCTGCCGACCATCCGCACTGACAC
>JBBQAK010000023.1:0-16875 GCA_038316215.1 Gemmatimonadales bacterium
CGCCAGTCAGGGCAACCAACAGGTCACGACGATCGCGCTCGGTCAGCGTTACAGCTACAAGTTCGCGCACTGGAAGTTCGCGCAGAGCGCGGCCGCGCTCCGTGGTACGGCGAATGGCGTGCAGAATGCCGAGCTGTACCAGCTTGCGCTGCGCAGTGACTTCGACGTGACCAAGAAGCTTTCGGCGTACCTCAGTGCGTCTGGGTTGCGGAATACACCGGCTGGTCTCACGAGTCAGGTGCAGGAGGGCGTGGGGCTCGGCTATCAGTTCATCGACACCGAAATCGACAAATTGCAGTTCTCCCTCGGCGTTGGCGCGTTGCAGCGCAGCTTCGTGGGAGACGCGGCGTCGCAGAACGATTTCGTGGGCAACGCCAGTGGCATCTATCGCCACGCCTTCTCGAAGGTGGCCTACCTTGAGCAGACGGCAACGTTCACGCCGAACTTCACCACCAGCGACGCGTGGTTGCTGACGGCCAAGTCGGCGGTGGTGGCTCCGCTGTCAGCGCGCTTCGGTATCAAGGTCGGATACCTTGTGAACTTCAATAACGCACCGCCGCTGCTGCCGCCGGTAAACGGTGTGGCGCAAACGGTGCGCTTCAAAAAGTTCGATGGGTTGCTCACGACGGGCGTGCAGTTCACCTACTGATGTATCCCACGATCGATCGTACCATCGGCAATACCCCGCTGGTTCGGTTGCCGCGTATTCCCGGTGCCGATATCGCCGCACGCGGTACGGTGATTCTGGGCAAGCTTGAAGGGAATAATCCCGGCGGTTCGGTGAAGGACCGCCCGGTGTTGTCGATGATCCGTGGTGCCGAGGCGCGCGGCGAGATCCGGCCCGGTGATCGTCTCATCGAAGCAACCAGTGGCAACACCGGCATCGCGATGGCGATGATTGCGGCGATGACCGGCTATCGCATGACGCTGATCATGCCCGACAACCTGAGCGCAGAACGTCGCGCCTCCATGCGGGCATACGGTGCGGAGCTCATTCTCACGCCGGCCGCACAAGGTGGCATGGAGTACGCGCGCGACCTGGCGATGACCATGCAAGCGAACGGTGAGGGGCGCGTACTCGATCAGTTCGCAAACCCTGACAATCCGCGCGCGCATTACGAAACGACGGGTCCGGAGATCTGGCGCGATACGCAGGGGGGCATCACACACTTCGTGAGTGCGATGGGCACCACCGGTACGATCATGGGGGTGTCACGCTTTCTGCGCGAGCGCGAGGCCGGCGTGAAGATCATCGGTGCGCAGCCATCGGAAGGCTCGCAAATCGCCGGCATCCGGAAGTGGTCGCCGGCGTATCAGCCCAAGATTTACCAGCCGGCCGAGGTGGATCGCATCGAACACGTGTCGCAGGTCGAGGCCGAGGCGATGGCGCGTCGAATGGCGGCGGAGGAAGGGATCTTCTGTGGACCGTCGGCGGCAGGCGCGTGTGTAATCGCGCTGCGCATTGCGGCCGAGGTGGAGCAGGCGACGATCGTGTTCATCGTATGCGATCGCGGCGACCGGTATTTGAGTACGGGGCTATTCCCGGGGTGAGCGGTGCTCTCTTTTTCTCTTTTTCGCTAGTCCTCTGTGTGATCAGTTCTGTAACCCCATGGTGCGGTGAGGAACTGATTACACAGAGCAAAAGAGGCAAGGAGAACAGGAGCACGACAACGTCATTGTGGACCGTTCCCTATTGTGAACCTTCCCCTACGCCCCCGGCGTGACCCGCCAGATCTCGCCGCTGTCCGTGGCCACGTACAGCGAGCCATCAGGCCCCATCGTGAGCGCGCGGTAGCGCGCGCCGGGCAGGTTCGCGTTTACGCGCTCCGTGGTGACGCCCGTGCCGTCGATGGTGAGAATATCCAATCGCTGGCCAGCCATGATGCCCACCGCGAGTCGTCCGTCCCATCCGCGCCATGCGGTGCCCGTGAGAAACACGAGCGGGCCCATGCCCTGTGATGCACCGCTGTTGGACCATGACGGACGCAATGCGTTCGGGAAACGCGTGAGGTCCGTCATCGGCATCGTGCTCGCGTTGCCGGCGTATCCGCAGTAGCCGTCAGCGCAGTTCAACGACGGGCGATTCTGCGGATCCCAGCCTCCATTCCCGCCGGCCACCAGCGGCGTGACTTCGTCGCTGTGATTCGGACCATGTTCGGCGACGAACGGCTGCCCGCTGCTTGGGCGGAAGCTGATGCCCTGCACGTTGCGGTGGCCATACGTGTAGATGCGCGCGTCGAAACCCATTGGTGCATCGTTGCCCGGTGCGGCCGCACCGCTCGTCGTCACGCGCAACACTTTGCCGCCGAGCACCGTCGGACTTTGTGGAATGGTGCCGTTGTGGTTGTCGCCAGTGGCGACGTAGAGGTAGCCGTCGGGCCCGAAGCGCAGCCGACCGCCACTGTGTGCACCGGCGCCGCCGTGCGCGTTGCCGGCATTCTTGAACGCGATATCGGCGACGATGTCGGTACGGCTGGTCGCCGAACGCAGGTCCGGGCCCAGCACGAGCCGCACCACGCGACTGGTACGCGGCGTGGTCGCAGTCGACGTCATGAACAGGTACACCGCGCGCGTGGTCGCGAATGCCGGGTCGAGAGCGATGCCATGCACGCCACTTTGCCCTTGGCAGAGGAGATCGGCGGCCACGAGCGACGAACCCGCGGTGCCGAACAGTCGCGTGATAGCGCCGTCGGTGTGCCGAACGGAAAGTCCACGGCATCGTTCGGTGAAGAACAGTTCGCCATCGCCGGTGACGGCGATATCCCATGGGCTACTGAGCCCCGACAGCACGACGGTACGCGTGAGCGTCGGCGTGGCCGTGCTCGGCGGGTCGGGGAGCGTGGGAGCCTGCACGGGCGCTTCCGACGAGCTTGAGCAGGCCGCGAGCGCCACGACCGCGGCCAGCGCAAACGCGACCGCCGACCGCTGGGCGCAAAGGGGAAGGGGTGGCATACGGGATGAATTATGTCATGCGCCGGAAAGTGCCGGGGCGTTTCAACCCAGCACGATGATACCTTTCGCCGCATGAACCCCTGCACCTGCACCGCCACGCACGAAGAGCGACGTGTGGTCCTGACCGGTGGCCCCGGCGCCGGTAAGTCGGCCGTACTCGAGTTGGCTCGGCTCTTCTTTTGCGAACATGTCCGTCGTCTACCCGAGTCCGCCGGCATCGTGTTCGGTGGCCACTTTCCCCGGAATGGTCGCCCCGATATCCGCCGGGCTGGCCAGCGGGCCATCTACCATGTGCAGGTGGCGCTCGAGTCCACGACAGTGGTGGAGAACCCCGCCATGGTGATCTGCGATCGCGGTACGCCCGATGGTTCCGCCTATTGGATGGGCAGTGGCACACTGTGGGATGCTGTCGGGACCACGCGCGATGCCGAGCTGGCCCGCTATTACGGTGTCATCCATCTGCGCACGCCGACTGCCTTTGCCTACAACCACGACAACCCGTTGCGCATCGAGAGTCATGACGAGGCGCGCGCGATCGACTCGCTGATCGCCGAGGCCTGGGCGGGACATCCGCGCTACTTCGAAGTGCCGGCCAGCGACGACTTTCTCGGCAAGGCGGCCCACGCGCTGAGTCATCTGCGGGAGCTGATGCCGGAGTGCTGCCGCGGGCAGGTGCGGTCGCTGTCGACGCTCTGACGTTGGGCGTGGCACGACCGTTGCCTTCGAGCTCAACAGTCATTCGTTTACGGCATTCCCGTGTAGCGCAACGACGCGCAGCGACGATTCCTCGTCAGTCACGCACGGTCGCTCTTTCAGGAGGCGACATGGCCGGGCCGGTAAGCTGGGTGTTGGAGACGCAGGTCGCGTCAGGACGATCGGACGAGCTCCGCGCCTTGATGGAAGAGATGGTCGCAAATACCCACGCGCACGAGCCCGGTGCACAGAACTACGAATGGTTCATAAGTGCCGACGGCAGTCGGTGCCATCTGTACGAGCGCTACGCTGATTCGACGGCGGCGCTGGCGCATTGGCAGACGTTCGGGGCGCGATTCGTCGCGCGGTTCATGTCGCTGCTCACGCCCACGCGTTGTACGGTGTACGGATCGCCCGATGTCGCCGTGCAGGGTGCGCTGGCGGTGCTGAGCCCCACGTACATGGGGCAGGCTGCCGGCTTCCACCGCTGACGCCGCGTGCCATGCCATCCGCTATGTCTTCTTCCATGTCATCTTCCCGTGCGGCGATGCTGTTGGGGTGTGTATGACGCTGGCAGGCGCGCGTGACCACGCGGCGTTTGAGCCGCCCACGGGTGCCGCGTCAGCACAAGCGGCCTCAACGCCTCGCACCGCGTACCGACGCACCCCGACTGACGTTGAGGTGTGCACGCCGTGGCCGCTCGCCGGCGAATCCGGCGTGTAGGAAGGGCGGGAGTCCATAGTGATGGTCCCGTCATCATTCACGGTCGATTTTCCGCGCAGTGGGTAAAGCGCGACGGGCGTTGGTTGATCCGCTCCGAGCTGTTCGTGGCGCTCACCAGCGCGGGGGCTGGCTGTTCGCTCGTGGCGGTGCCATAACTCAGGCATGAAACACTTTGTGCGGACCGTGCTGCTCGTCGTCCTGCCTGCGTTGCTCACGGCACAGAACGCTCCCGTTTCTGCTCCCGCGCACCGCGCTGAGCATCGCGAGTTTGTGGTCGCCAACTTCACGACCGAAAGCGGTGTCACGTTGCCGCAGGCGCGGATCGTGTACGGTACGTATGGTCGTCTCAATGCGGCGCACGACAATGTGGTGTTGCTGCCGTCGCACTACATGGCCAATCATCACGGCTACGAGTGGCTGATTGGCAACGGGCTGGCGCTCGACACCACGACGCTCTTCCTGGTGGCGACGGAATTGTTCGGCAACGGCGCGTCGTCGTCGCCGAGCAACACACCCGAGCCGTTTCACGGCCCGCGTTTCCCGGTGACCACGATTCGCGACAACGTGCAGATCGTGCATCGCCTGCTCACGGAGCAACTCGGTATCACGCACGTGCGCGCGGTGATCGGCTTTTCTATGGGCGCGCAGCAAGCGTTTCAGTGGGCCGTGAGCTATCCGGCGTTTGCGGATCGCATCGTGGCCACGTCGGGTACGGCGAAAACCTACGGCCACGGCATCATGCGCCTCGAGGGGCAGATCGCCGCCATCACTGCTGACCCGTCGTTCAACCACGGCGACTACACGGCGCCGCCAAAGGCGGGGCTGGAAGCGTTCGGCATGGTGTGGGCGGCATGGCTGTATTCTCAGGAGTGGTGGCGCAAGGAACTGTGGCGTGCCGGCGCGCGCCCGGGCACGACCTTCGATCAGTTCGTGCAGTCGTGGCGCTCGCGGTTCTCGGCCGATGCCAACAACTACATCCTGCAGGCGCGCACGTGGGAACGGCATGACGTGGGCACGACGCCGGGCTTTTACGGCGACACGGAGAAGGCGCTGCGGTCGATCGCGGTACCACTGTTGTACATGCCGTCGGAGACCGACTTGTATTTCCCGGTCGGCGATGCGCGCTATGAGGCGCAGTTCATTGCGAAGGTCCAGTTGGTGCCGATTCCCTCGCTATGGGGGCATCCCGCCGGTGCGGGCGCGAATGCCGACGATAAGCGCTTCCTGAACGCGAAGATCAGCGCGTTTCTCACGAGCGGAAACGCCGGTCGGGTTCCGTAGTGGCGAACAAATTCCGCGTCGAGTCTGAAGAGCTGCGCGCGCAATTGCGGGCGCTGTTCGGAGACGACTTGCGGATCGACGGCGAGTTGGGTCGCGGTGGCATGGCGGCAGTGTTTCTGGCGCACGACCCCGGACTCGATCGACCGGTCGCGGTGAAATTGCTCCTCCCCGATGTGTCGATACACGTCGATGTCGTCGAACGGTTCCTGCGTGAGGCACGTACGGTGGCGGCGTTGCAGCATCCGCATATCGTGACCGTGTACGGCGTGCGCAGTCGTGGCGATGCGCATGCCATCGTGATGCAGTTCGTGAACGGGACGAGTCTCGACGCTGTCCTGGCCGAAACGGGTGCGCCGCCGCCCGCGCAGGCGGCGCGCATGCTGTCGCAGGTGGCGGCGGGACTGCAGCACGCGCATGATCGCGGCGTCGTGCATCGCGACGTGAAGCCGGCCAACGTGCTGGTGGACGACCAGGGCAACGCGTACGTGTCGGACTTCGGTATCGCACGTCGTAACGACGGCGCGATCGTGACCAGGGCTGGCCTCGTCCTCGGCTCATGGGATTACATGAGCCCCGAGCAACGTGCCGGCGAGCGCGTGACGCCCGCCGCCGACCAGTATGCGTTCGGCGTGATGGCCTTCGAAGTGTTCACTGGGCGGCTGCCGTTTCCGGGTACGCCCGCCGAAGTAATTCGCGGGCACATGGAGACACCGGCGCCGTCGCTGCGAACCATCGTGCCCGGGCTCACGCCGGCCGTCGACGCGCTGATCGCTCGCACGCTGGCCAAGGATCCGGCCGACCGGTGGCCGTCGCTGGTCGAAGCACGGGAACGTCTCGAAGTGCTGGCGGCGGGAGGCTCGTCGGGTGAGGTCGTCGCCGTGGATGGGGCAGCACGTGTCGGGTCACGCGCGAGGCTTCGCGTCGTTGTCATCGGCGCCTTGCTCCTCCTTTTGGTCGCCGCGGCGGTTTGGGCCGTGCGCTGATCGCGTCTGCGACGTATTACCCGTAGTCGCCGCACTCCAGTCCATACTCTGTCAGGGAAACGCTGGTTGCGGGGGGTCGTGCCTCGTCCAAGTATACTAGTACTATGAATACCGGATTAACTCGGACGTTCAGCGCCTTCGCCATCGTCGTCGTTCTGCTCGGTGCGGGCGCGGCCACACTCAGCAGCACGCCCACCGGCGTGGCCCGTCGTGCGCGCTCGTTCGCGCCGGTTACACACGACCCGATCGCTCGGCTGCAGACGCAGCTTGATGCCGGGGAGATCGTGCTGGCCCACGATTCCGTGCTGGGCTATCTGCCGGCGCTGCTCAAGACGTTGCACATCCCCGTTTCTTCGCAGGGGCTCGTGTTCTCGCGCACCAGCCTGCAAACCGACAAGATCACGCCGTGGTCGCCTCGCGCGATCTACTTCAACGACGACGTGTACATCGGGTACGTGCAGGAGAGCACGTTCCTCGAGGTCGCCACGGTCGATCCGGTGCGTGGTGCGGTGTTCTACACGCTGAGTCAGGAGCCGCGCGCTCGCCCGGTGTTTTCACGCGAAACGACGACCTGTCTCATGTGTCACCAGTCGCGTTCCGCCACGGGCGGCGTGCCGGGCTTCATGGTCATCTCATCGATCGCCGACCGGCACGGCTATCCCATTGTTGGCGTACATGAGGGCAGTACGACCGATGCGACCCCGTTACGGCAGCGCTTTGGCGGCTGGTATGTGACCGGCACTGCCGGTACGGCCGGGCACGCTGGGAATGTGTACTCGCCGAAACTCTCGCACGAAGTGACTGACAAGCAGGGCTATCGCGCGCAGATCGACATGACTACCGAGAGTGCGCGGACCGATCTCGAAGGCAAGTTCGATCCCTCGCCCTACCTCTCGGCGCAGAGTGACGTGGTCGCGTTGATGGTACTCGTGCATCAGACGGTCGTCCACAACCTGATCACCGCCGTGCACGAGGCAGCGCCTGATGCGGTGTTCGAGGATTCGATGTCGCGCGCGAACGGACGTGACACGACGTCACGCGGCGACGCCGGCGGTCCAGCGTCCAGGTTGCGTCGCGACGTGGACAAGCTCGTGCGCGCGATGCTGTTCGTAGGCGAGGCCCCGTTCAACGGTACGGTCAAAGGCACCACCACCTACGCCGAGGATTTCGTGAAGGCGGGGCCGCGTGATGCGAAGGGGCGGTCGCTGCGCGACTTCGATCTCGAGAAGCGGCTCTTCAAGTATCCGCTCAGCTTCCTGATCTACTCTGATAGCTTCAACGCGCTTCCTGACCTCGCCAAGAGCGACGTGTACCGACAGCTGCGCGCGGTGCTGACCGGCACCAACCCGAGCGCGGAATTCAAGCAGTTGCTACCGGGCGATCGCGCCGCGATCCTCGACATTCTCGCGGCCACCAAGCCGGATTTTCCGCGCTAACGCTACACCGCTCGCGCAGTCAGTGCGTGAGCCCGTACACCACGTAGTTGGTCGCGAACTTGTATGCATCGTTGGAGAAGTTCACGGGATACCAGCCTTCTCCCGACCACTCCATGTAGTCGCCGATGTCGTTGTTGTAGTTGATGATCACCTGCAGTCGCTTGGTCGGATCGTTGTCCTAGTAGATGCCGAGGTACTCGGCCTTTGCGAGCGGCGTTGCCGGGTGTGTCATCCCTTCCAATGTCTTGATGTGAAAGAACGAATTGAAGATCGGATGCGACACCGTCATCGGCACGATGCGCGCGTTGGGCAGCACCGACAGCATGGCCTTCTCGAACACATCCCACTGCCGGTCAAAGTAGAAGTCATCGACGATGAGGAAGCCGCCCTTCTGAATCCAACGGCGCAGTGCTTCGGCCTCCTGCGGCGCCGGATACCAGTAGCCGGGTTCGGTGAGGTAGGCGATCGGATAGTGATTGAGTGCCGGATCGTCGAGTACGTGCACGTTGCTGGCTTTCTTGTGCAGCCGCAGTGTGGAGAGATCGCCCAGGATCGTCATGAAGTTGCGCTCCATCAGCGGATAGTCCGCACTCCACGCCATGCGATAGCCTTGCGTGTAGCGCAGCCGCACGAACGTGAAGCGCCCGTCGTAAGGCACGTTCGGCTCGATCATCAAGCGCTGGCGCTGCGACCAGGCGATCGGCGCGGCGATCAGCAGCAGCGCGAGCGACCAGAGCGCGTATCGGAGCGACCGTCGGAACCGCGGAGATGGATGCACTCTGTTGTGGCCAAGGGAGACGGGTAAATTGTGCCCGGTACCTCCTCTCGTCTACCTGATCCCGAGCATGTCTCGCGCCCTCATCCGTTCCTCGGCCCTGCTGGCGTTCACATTCGTTCTGGCGCAACCGCCCACCGGTTTCGCCCCCGGTGACCGTGTGTTGCTCGATGCACACAACGCGTACCCCGAGCGGGGCCAGTGGAGCACGCGGCTCGACGATGCGCTGGCCACTGGTCTGCCAATCGCGATCGAGCAGGACCTGCATTGGCGAGTCACGGGCGGGGGGCCACCGCAATCGGTGGTCGCGCACGACGATGACGCGCTCGAAGGGGCGCCCACACTCGACGCGTACTTCTTTGCGCGCATCCGTCCGATCATGGAGCGCGCTCTGGCCGAGAACCGGCGCGACACGTGGCCGCTGGTCACGCTCAATCTCGACTTTAAGGACAACACCCCGGCGCATCTTGATGCAGTGTGGGCATTGCTGGGTAACTACGAAGCGTGGCTGACGACAGCCACTCGCACGGCCACACCGATGCAGGCGGAGCCACTCGTGGCTGGTCCGTTGTTGGTGCTCGCCGGTTCAGACACGGCGCAACGGCGGCGTTTTCACGATGACGTACCGGTCGGTGCAAAGCTGCGCGCGTTCGGGGCTATGCGCCCCGTGCCAGTGGCGGGGGCCACCAAGGCGTTGCGCGCCCGTCGCGCCATGCGGATGTCGAGCGTACAACACATTGATGTCCACGCCGACAACTTCGCGCGCTGGGTGAATTTTCCGTGGAGCGTGATCGAAGCAGGCGGGCAGAGGACCGCGGGGGCGTGGGTACCGGCCGACTCCTCGCGACTGCACGCCTTCGTGCAGCGGGCGCACGCGCAGGGCTTCTGGATACGCTTTTACACACTCGACGGTTTTGCGGCCAGCGAGGATCGCGGGTTTACCGATGCGTACAACTTCGGGTCACGGGTCGCGGCGTCAGCGCGATGGCGCGCCGCGATAGCGAACGGCGTCGACTTTATTGCGACCGATCAGTACGCCGAGTTTGCGGAGCTGCGTCGATAGCTCCTTTCGACTGGCCGTGCCCTGTTAGCGGCCCACCAAGGGCACGCGCTCCCATTTCTCGCGTCCGATCAGCGCACCGATGATCGCCCCAGAGGCGGCCCCGGCGGCGGTGTAGGCGAGGACATCGCCCACGTTCGGGTTTCGCGTCTTGGTGCATGTCGTACTCGCGCTGCACGAGACGCTGCGGTCGGTCAACGCGAGGCCGAAGATCGCGTAGAAGCCGGCGCCCCAGAGCGCACCGACCTTGGCGCCTGACGCGCGGCTCTTCCCCCTCGAGATCTCAAGCGTGGTGAACGCGTTGAGCGGCACCGTGAACGGACTCCCCTTTTCCGGCCCCACGCGCAGCGTATCGTTTTGTCGCTCAAGAACGGTAGCTGTCGTTCGGCTCACAACAATTGGAGGAGCACGGAATCGTATCCGGACACCTGGATTCACTTCGGCGATCTGCGCCGAGAGTGGAAGAGCCGCTGTGCCGAGCGCTACAAGTCCTAGGCCGATCGCGAAAATCCGACGCATTTCGTTCTCCCATTCGAGATGCTGCATGCTACCGCAGATCGCGCCAGCGCATTGTCAGGGAATCACCGGTGCCCGCGCGGAGATCTCCCGACGCACTTCCAGCCTCCGAATGCCATTATACGAGGATGGACCGTCGCCGATTTGTCGCCCTCTCCAGCGCCGCGGGACTCGCGTCGCTGACCTCCCGCACCGCGTTCGTCGATGGTGCACGTCTCCTCCGCACCCTCGGCGTCTCGGATGCCCGGCCGTCGTTCGAGCGGGCACCGCTCCTGATGCCACCCACGGTATCAGCGGATGGGCTGACGTTGCGTGCCGCCGCCCGCCGGGTCGAGATCGCGCCCGGCGTCCCGGTGGAGGCGTGGACCCCGGGTGAGGGCCCCGTCGGGCCGACGATTCGCGTGCGCACCGGCGATACCGCTCGCATCACGCTCGAAAACGCACTGAGTGAGCCGACGATTCTGCATTGGCATGGGCTGCGCGTTCCGGAGAGCGCTGATGGCCATCCGCGCCTCGTGATTCCGACGGGTGGTACCTACCACTACGAATTTCCCGTTATCGATCGCGCCGGCACCTACTGGTATCACGCGCATCCGCACCATCGCACCGGCGTGCAGGCGTATCGCGGTATGGCTGGTCTGCTACTCGTCGGTGATGCCGCCGAGGATGCGCTTGGGCTTCCCAGTGGCGAGCATGACCTGCCCCTGTTGATCCAGGATCGACGGCTCGCGGCCGATGGCACGTTCGCCTACGAGCCCGCGATGCACGAGCAGATGGAAGGCTTCTTTGGCGACACGGCCTTTGCGAATGGAATTCGTTTACCGTCGCAGTCCGTCGAAACCACGACGTATCGCGTGCGCGTGGTGAACGCCACGACGTCGCGCATTCTGCGACTCGCGCTCTCGAACGGCGCGTCGATGACGCTGATCGGCAACGACGGCGGCCTGTTACCGGCACCGGTCTCGCTCACGCAGATCGATATGGGCACCGGCGAACGCGTCGACCTACTGATCGACTTCGGCAACGTGGCGGTGGGCTCGCGTATTACGCTCATGTCTGCCGCGTTCGAGTCGCCGGCTCGCATGGGCGGCATGGGCATGGGCCGCGGCATGGGTGGCGGCATGGGTGGCGGCATGGGCATGGGCCGGATGGGCGCCGGCGGGCTCGCGCAGGGGGCCGCGATGGAGCTCGTGGAGTTCACGGTCGATCGTGCCGTCACGCCGGTCGCGTGGAAGCCGCGCGCATTGCCGCGCATTGCGACGCTCGACGCTCGCGCGGCGAAACGCACCGCGAAACGCACGCGCACGTTTCAGTTCAACAGCGCGATGATGCAGCACAATATCAACGGCCGCGAGTTCGACATGGAGCGCATCGACGAAACGGTGCGCTTCGGCGACACGGAAGTGTGGACGTTCGTGAACGAGAGTCCGTTCCCGCACCCGGTCCACATGCATGAAGTGCAGTTCCAGGTGATCGAGCGACTCGGCGGCCGCGCCCGTATCATGCCGTGGGAGCGAGGGCTCAAGGACACGGTGCTCGTGTTCCCCGGCGAGCGGGTGTCGGTGGCGGCCACGTTCGATCGCTACCGCGGCCGCTTCCTCATGCACTGCCACAACATGGTGCATGAGGACATGGGCATGATGCTGAACTACGCGATCGTGTAGCTCATGCTGTTCATGCCGGCGTGATGTGCTTTGCGGTGATCGCCGCCAGCGACGTGGTGCCGCTTTGTTTCATCGCGACTTCGAACTCCTTGCGCAGCAGGCCGAGCACCGCCTCGACGCCTTCTTGTCCAAAGGCGCCGAGTCCCCAGATGTAGGGGCGGCCGATCCCGATTGAGGTAGCGCCAAGGGCCATCGCCTTGAACACGTCGGTGCCGCGACGGAATCCGCCGTCGCAGATCACCGGGATGCGCCCCGACGTGCCGCGCAGTACGTCGGGCAGTGACGTGATCGTGGCGCGATGTGAGTTCTCGGCGCGGCCACCGTGGTTGGACACGAACAGGCCGTCCACGCCGTGCTGCACCGCCAGCTCGGCATCTTCCGATGTGACGATGCCTTTGATCAGCACCTTCATGTTCGTCGACTGCTTGAGGCGGTCGATGAACTCCCACGTTGGCGTGCCGACTTCCGGGATTGGTGTGGCCTTCTGGTAGCCCACGAGGTTCGGTTTGCGACGATTGTCGCGATCGTCTACCCGCCCGCTGACCCCCGGCAGCGGAGCGCCGCCCAAGTGGCATTTGGTGCAGGTGCGGGTGTCCTTGCGCGCCTCGCGGATCATCGTTTCGCGGTTGCTGCCGCCCAGCAGATCGACGGTGAAGGCGATGGCCGGCGCACCCGCCTTCTCCACGCGCTTCACCATCTGCCGCGTGATCGCCCAGTCCTGCTGGTGGTACAGCTGGAACCACACCGGTCCACCGCGCGCCTCGATCACGTCCTCGATGGATGTGGTGGCCACCGTGGAGAGCACCATGAGGTGATCCTTCGCCTTGGCCGCGCGAGCCACGGCGATCTCGCCGAGCGGGTGAAACGCTTTCTGGCTGCCCAGCGGATTGACCACGATCGGCGTGGGATAGCGGGTGCCGAACCAGGACACGCTGGTATCGAGTCGGCTCACGTCGATCAGGCGTCGTGGGCGCATCGCCCAGCGATCAAAGCCCTGGCGATTGGCCTGAATCGTGGCGTCGTCATCCGTGCCGGTGGCGAGATAGCCCCAGTGGGCCACGGGAATGTTCTGCTTGGCGACGGGCTCGAAGTCGAAGACGTCGAGCGCTTCCCCGGCGGTACGAATCTGCTGCGCCAATTGGAGCGCGGTGTCGTCGAGGCGCGTGCGGGGTCCGTCGCTGGCGTGCAGCAACCGAGTGAACACCGATTCATCGAGACCGGCGGCGGCCAGCAGCGGACTGCCAGCCAGAAACGTCAGAAAATGACGGCGAGAGGGGTCGATGGACATGTCCCAAGAGGCACTCCTCGCTCGCCGTTGTCCAGTACCGGCTACTCGTGGTCCGTGTCCTTTGTGATCGCGCGCTCGATGCGTTGGTCCGGAGCGAACCAAATGAGCGCGACGACGACATACACCGACAGCGAGATCCACACATTCCAAAACGCCAACGGAATCGCACTCACGTTGAGCACGTTGGAGAGTTGCCCTTTCCAGTCGCGACCCACCGCGGCCCGCAGCAGCGAATTGGGCCCCTGGGTGGCGATGATGCATTTCTGCAGGATGAAATAGGCCACCCCCGCCATCGCCATGGTGCACCCGTACAGCGCCACCGGCATTGGCGCGGCATGATTCTCCCCCATCCAGCCCGTGGCAAAAGGGATTAGCGACAGCCAAAAGAGCAAGTGCAAGTTGGCCCACAAAATGCCACCGGTGACGCGCGTGACGGTGTGCAGCAAGTGGTGATGATTGATCCAGTAGATACCGACATACGTAAAGCTCAATACGTACGCGAGCGCGACCGGGAGCAACGGACGCAGCGTCGACAGGTCTGCCCCGTGCGGCACCTTGAGCTCGAGCACCATGATCGTGATCAGAATCGCGATCACCCCATCGCTGAATGCCTCCAGTCGTCCTTTGCCCATGTGCTTCGTATCGCTCCCTGCCAATCGAGTGGAGTGTCCGGTCAGACGCGCGTCACCGTGTCGCGATCCCCGTGAGTCGACGGCGGTGAGACAACGGCCAGCCGGCCACACACGTAAGGGAATGATGGCGAGAGGGGTCGATGGACGTGCCCGAAGAGGCACTCATCGCTCGCTGTTGTCCAGCGTCCTAGATTATCCGCACTCCCCATCCCACCTGCAGCTCCCCTTCCATTGCCTTTCCTGTCCGCGCTTCGGAGCACGGTGCTCCGCATCTCGATGCCGGCGTTGGTTGCCGCCGCCGCGCTGATCTCGACCGGCCGCGCCGCCCACGGCCAGCCCACCCCACCGCGCGGAACGCCCCCGGCGGGGGCGATGCGTCTCGATGCCGCCGTGGCGGATTCGTTCGCCCGGGCGGCTCGGGCTCGCCCGCGGCCGTCGTTCAGCACGCTTCGTGTGACCACGGCGCCAACCATCGACGGAAAGCTGGACGAAGCGATGTGGTCGGAAGGCACCCCCATCCGCGATTTCGTGCAGCGCGAGCTCAACGAAGGCGTGCCCGCCTCCGAACGCACCGAAGTGCGTCTCGCCACTGACGGTGTGAATCTCTACATCGGCGCGCGCATGTACGACCGCGAGCCGCACTTGATCGTGCCCGGCGAGAAAATCCGCGACGTACAGCTCGCGAACAGCGATCACATCGCGTTCGTGTTCGACACATATCACGATCACCAGAACGGCTTCGTGTTCGCGACCACACCGGCCGGTGTGGAGTACGACGGCCAGGTCATTCGCGAAGGCGAAGGCGGCGGAGCGCAGGTGGCCGGCCAAAACCGGATGCAGGCCGGTGGCATGGGTGGCTTCAACGTGAACTGGGACGCCAGCTGGACCGTCGCGACCAAGATCGATTCCCTCGGCTGGACGGCTGAATTCCGTATTCCGTTCTCGACGCTGCGCTACCAGTCGGGCAGCGTCGAACAGACGTGGGGCATGAATGTGTCGCGCAATATTCGACGCAAAAACGAAGAGTTGTACTGGGCCTTCATTCCGCGGCAATTCAACCTCTATCGCCTGTCGATCGCCGGCAACCTGGCCAACCTCACGCTGCCGGTGCGTCGTATTCGTACGGTCACGCCGTACGTGCTCGCGTCGTCGCAGGAGCGTTGGACGAGTGGCATCAAGCAGGACAGCAAGCGTCCCACGGAGTTCGGTGGGGAGATCAAGTACGGCGTGACGCCGGCGCTCACGCTCGACCTCACGGTGAATACCGACTTCGCGCAGGTGGAAGTGGACGATCAGCGCGTGAATCTCACACGCTTCCCCATCTTCTTCCCGGAAAAGCGTCCGTTCTTCCTTGAGAATGCCGGTGTGTTTTCGGCTGGCACGCCGCAAGCCGTCGATCTCTTCTTCACGCGCCGCATCGGTATCTCCGACGACGGCACGCCACAGTCGATTTTGGGTGGTGGTCGCTTGTCCGGACGCGTGGGTGGCACCACGGTGGGCCTGCTGCAGATGGTTACGGACGCTCCCGATGCGCTGAACCCGGGACAGTCGTTCACCGTTGGACGCGCCACGCGCGAACTGTCGGAGCGCTCTCGCGTTGGCGCGATGGTGGTGCAACGCATGGCCACCGACGACGGCGGCGACGTCAACCGCACTTTTGCGGTGGATAGCCGCATCGGACTCGGCCAGCGCTGGACGAGCGACCTGTGGGCCGCGCGCACGACAACGCGCGATGTCGACGGCGATGCAAACGCCTTCAGCGGACGGATCGCGTACCAGACGAATGTCTGGAATCACAACGCGCGCATCGCACAGATCGGCGAGGCCTTCAATCCGGAAGTGGGCTTTATGAGTCGCCCGGGCGGCTATCGTGCGTACGACGTCTCCTTCATGCGCCTGGTGCGCAAGCCGGAGTGGGCATGGTTCCGTCAGTGGAATCCGCACGTGAGCTATCGCAGTGCCTATGGTCTCAACGACGGCTTCTATCAGTCCGGGTACTGGCACATCGATCTCACCGAGATCGAGCTGGCCAACAGCACGAAGTTCGGACCCGAGTACAACATCTCGCACGAGGGGCTGCAGGCGCCCTTTACGATCGCGCCCGGTGTTGTGCTTCCGGCCGGCCAGTACGACTGGGGCACCCTCGGCTGGGATTACACGACCGACCCGAGTGAAAACCTGTCCGCCACGGGCCGCTTCGACGTGGGCCAGTTCTGGACGGGCCGACGCAGCGGCGGGAGCGGTACCGTCACGCTTCGACGAGGCGCGACGTTCTCCGGCTCATTCACTGCGGACTACAACGACGTGCGTCTACCGGAGGGCAATTTCATCCGGTCACTCCAAGCGGTGCGCCTGAACTATTTCTTCTCGCCGCGTATCTTCGTGCAAACGCTCACGCAGTACAACAATCAGGCGGCCGCTTTTTCGGCAAACGTGCGCTTCGGTTGGCTCAACACCGCCGGCACGGGGCTGTTCATCGTGCTGAACGACGGTCGGGCCGCGACCAGCTTTTTTGATCTCGGCGTGCCGCAACAACGATCGGTGTTCATGAAGTTTACGCGGCAGTTCGGCACGGGCGGCTGACGGTTTGCATCGTATGCCGGTCAGGCACGCGTGACGTCCGTACAGGCGTTGGCGTATCCGTGTTGGTTCCGTTGATCGGTGTTGTCCGTGTGCCGGCGGTTGCGATGGTGGCCGATCGGACCTTGCGAGGCGGATAGATCGCGAACCGCCAGAACACGGACAACACGGATTAACGGAAATGGCCGCGGATAAGCGAACGCGGTATGGCTGCTGATAATTCGATAGCGGCGTCCTCTTGCTCGCGTTGGCGGGAGCCCACAAGATCTGAGTAGCCGTTTGTGGCGGGTTC
>JBBQAK010000347.1:0-4374 GCA_038316215.1 Gemmatimonadales bacterium
CGACTCCTCCAGACCGAAGCGAAGGTGCTCTGAGATGGCCAACGTTCTCGTATTCGCAGAAGTACGTGGCGGCGACCTGCGCAAGGTGGCGCTCGAGGCCGTGACGGCCGGTCGTGCGCTCGCCGAACTTTCCGGCGGTGGCAGCGTACACGCGCTGCTCGCCGGTGATGCCGGTATCGGTGCCAAGGCGGCGTCGCTCGCACAGTACGGCGCCGACTCGGTGCTCGTGCTCGAGCACGCCGGATTCGCGCTGTACAATCCCGAGGCCCTCGCGGCCACGGTCGCGCAGCAGCTCGGGAGCGGGACCTATGGCTACGCGCTGTTTAGCGCGACGGCCCAGGGACGCGATCTCTCGCCGCGTGTGGCCGCCAAGTTGGGCGCCGGTCTCGCGGCCGATCTCACCGGTTTCACGGTGGAAGGCAGCACGGTGCTGGGTCAGCACTTCAACATGAACGGCAAGGTGATCGCCACCTTGGCGTTGAGCGGCACGCCGGCGCTGTTGTCGGTGCGTCCGGCGGCGTTTCAGCCTGCTGAGGCGCCCCGTGCGCTGGTCACGTCGTCGATCACCTCGGCCGCCGATCCGTCGGCATCACGTGTGAAGGTCGTCGAGCTCAGGCAGGGCAACACCGGTAAGCTCGATCTCAACGACGCACCGGTGATTGTGGCCGGTGGTCGCGGACTCAAGGCGCCCGAAAACTTCCAGCTGTGCGAAGATCTGGCCGATGCCTTCGGGAACGCGGCCGTCGGTGCCACGCGCGCCGTGACCGACGAGGGATGGCGCCCGCATTCGGATCAGATCGGACAGACGGGACGCAACGTAAGTCCGAACCTGTATGTCGCCGTCGGCATCTCCGGCGCCATTCAGCACCTGGCCGGCATGCGCACGTCGAAGACGATCGTGGCGATCAACAAGGACAAAGACGCCCCGATCTTCAAGGTTGCCGACTACGGTATCGTGGGTGATGTGTTCGAGGTCATGCCGGTCCTCACTGCCGCCGTGAAGGCTGCCAAGGCGCAGGGCTGATCGGGAACATGGGGGTCTCGAATCTCGTCTTCGCGGTCATCCTTGTGGTCGCGCTCGGGTTCTTCGCCCGCAGCGTACAACGCCTGAACCGCTGGCTGAAGATCGGCCGCGATGAAGTCCGTACCGACCACCCCGGTCAGCGCACGAAGAATTTCCTGCTGATCGGGCTCGGGCAAAGCAAGATTCTGCGCGACCCCGTGGGCGGCATGATGCACGCCCTGGTGTTCTGGGGCTTCTGCGTCCTTGGTCTCGGCACGCTCGAGATCATGATTCAGGGGCTCTACACGCCGTTCACGTGGGACGTGATGCTCCCGCGGTTCCTGTACTTGCCGTACGTGGTCTCGCAGGAGATTTTCGCGGTCTTCGTGCTGATCCCTGTGGCGTACCTGCTGTACCGTCGCCTCGTGATCAAGCCGAAGCGCTTCGCCGAAGTGAGCGGTGCCGACGCGGTGTTCATCCTGAGCATGATCGCCACGCTCATGATCACGCTGTTGCTGCTGTTCGTGATGGATCTGCGTACCGGCGCGTCGTCCGACGGTCGCCTCATCTCCGGTGTGCTGCTCCCTTTGTTCAGCGGCGTGTCACCGGAAACCGCGCACATCGTGGCACGCGTATCGTGGTGGATACACGCAGTGTTGATTCTGTATTTCCTGAATCATCTGCCTGGTTCGAAGCATCTGCACGTGCTCACGTCGCTGATCAACGTGTGGTTCTCGAACACGAGTGGCCCGGGTCGGATCGGCGCGATGCGTCCGATGGATCTCGAAGCGGAAGACGCCGAGCAATTCGGCGCGGCCGACGTACAGCATCTGAGCTGGAAGAATCTGATCGACGGCTATTCGTGCACCGAGTGCGGTCGTTGCACGGCGGCCTGTCCGGCGAACAGCACCGGCAAGCTGCTGTCGCCGCGCATGATCGTGGTGAAGACTCGCGCGCGCCTCACGGAAAAAGCCACGACGCTCGACGCGATCGCGGCCAGCGGCGGCACGGCCACCGAAGCGCAGACGGCGGTTCTCGCCAAGAACCTCCTCGACGACTGGATTACCGAAGAAGAACTCTGGGCGTGCACCAGCTGCCGCGCCTGCGTGACGGAGTGCCCGGTCAGTATCGACCAGCTTGATATCATCAATGAGCTGCGTCGTGATTTGGTGCTCATGGAGTCGAGGTTTCCGGACGAGTTGGCGCCGGCGCTCACGAGTCTCGAGCGCAACGGCAGCCCATGGGCGTTCAGCGCGTCGGACCGCGCGCAGTGGGCCGAGGGGATGGATATCCCCACGATGGCCGAGCTGGTGGAGAAAGGCGAGAAGGCCGACATCCTGTTCTGGGTCGGGTGCATGGGTTCGTTCGACGATCGCGCCAAGAAAATTACCGTCGCGTTCGCACGCATCCTGCAGGCGGCCAACGTGCGCTTCGCGATCCTCGGACAGGAAGAGACCTGCCACGGCGATCCTGCCCGTCGCATGGGCAACGAGTATCTGTATCAGCTGCTCGCGAAGGGCGTGATCGAGACGCTCGATGGCTACAAGGTGAAAACCATCGTCACCTTCTGTCCGCATTGCTTCCATCAAATGGGCAGCGAGTTTCCGGACATCGGTGGGAACTACGAAGTCATTCACCACACCGATTACATCGAACGGCTGCTCGAAGCAGGGCGCGTGCCTCTCGACACCGAGCATGGCCAGCGGCTCAAGGTGGCGTATCACGACTCCTGCTACCTTGGTCGCTACAACGACATCTACGATGCACCGCGCAACGCGCTCAAGCGCGCACTGCCGATCATGGAACTCGTAGAGCCACCGCGCACCAAGAGCCGTGGCATGTGCTGTGGCGCCGGCGGCGGTCGCATGTGGATGGAAGAGAACGTCGGGAAGCGCGTGAACGTGGAACGCAGCGAAGAGCTGCTGGCCACGGGCGCCGATCAGATCGCGGTGGCCTGTCCGTTCTGCATGACGATGATCACCGATGGCGTCACTGGCGCAGGCAGCAGCGTACCGGTGTTCGATATCTCCGAAGTGGTCGCGTCGCGGTTGTTGCCGATCGTGCCGGCGTAACTCGCTTACGGCCGGATTTCGAGTTCGGCTCGCGCTGCCGTCAGCGCGTCACCACCGAAATTCACCACGGCGTACATCGTGTACTTGCCTGATGGGAGCGCCGGCATCGCCACGCGGAACGTCTCGCGCCGTCCAGCGTGGATCCGCTTGCCTTCCACCAACGGGACGGCCACGATGAGCGAGTCGTCGGCGTCCCGCACCTGCACTTCGCCGACGATGTCGGTGGCCGTGGTGCCCGTGTTCCAGTAGCGCACTTCGAGCGACTTGCCCTTCACGAACATGTCGCTCACTTCGCCGTCCACCGTTGCCGGGGGTGATGCCGCCGGCGATTGCGCCTGAATCACGGCCGCCGGCAGCAGGGCAAGCAGCGCGAAGAGCAGAATGACGAGCGCCATCAGGGGCGCACGAAGCCAGGGGATACGCGTTGGCGAATTCATGCCACGCCCTACTGGAAGGATGGTGCCAACCGCCCTTCAGAGGGGGAAACGCGAATGCACGGCCGGGACTGTGGGGCGGGCGCGACACTCACTGCCGTATCGCCCCGTCAATGCACGGTGGCGTGAGCAGCGTTAGCGGTGCTCGCGGTGGCGTAGGCGCATGACTTGGATCTCCTGCTTCACCGGCCCTTCCTCGAATTTCGTGGTCACCGTGTCAAAGATCTCCAAGCCCACGTGCACGAGATTGTCGCGAAACATGGGAAGCGCCAGACGCCCCGGATCGGCCACCATGGCCACGCCGTCTGGTGCGAGCGACCGCGCGATGCACTCGCCGACGAGAATGGCGTACTCTTTCTCGTAGAGCACATCGGCCGCCATCACGACGTCGAACGCCCCAAGGTCGGTTGGCCACTCGCGCCAGTTCACCAAGCGTACCGTCGGCTCGTGCCCGAGATTTCGCCGCGCGTTACCCCGGGTCACGTGCAGCGCATCGTCGTAGTAGTCGGTCGCCGTCACGTCGAAGCCACCCATCATGGCACCGACCGTCGCGAGACCGAGGCCACAGCCCATCTCCAGCAATCGACGTCCAGTGCCGGCTTCCCGCGCCATCGTGGCCGACAACACACGCGCCGACGGCCACAGGTCGGCCCAGTACGGCAGCCGTTCGTCCATCACGTAATCGGCTTCGCTGATCAGATGGTCGGCGTTCTCCGGCTTCACGAGCGTGACCGCGCGTCCTCCGATATCCACCGTTTCCGTGGCAAGTGAGAAGCAGTGTCCCAGCGCCTCGTCGAGCGCCTCGCCATGCAGGTCGGTCAGGATCGGACGGCTCATGTGGTCATCAGGGGAACGTCGGGCAACA
>JBBQAK010000067.1:0-12727 GCA_038316215.1 Gemmatimonadales bacterium
CTGTCAGCTACTAACCGCTCTCGGTGACTGCCAGGGCCGGCCGCTCAACATCGCGGCCGGCCCTTGTGCGTTTGTCGGATTGGGTGTGCGCGAGGCTGAACGTGCAGCGTTCACCCATGCCCCTCTGGCCCACCTGCTACCCGCGATCGCCACCCGCGATCGCTACCCGCGATCGCTACCCGCGATCGCTACGCGAGCGGCGCCAACTTTCCCAGAATCGTCGGAAAGAATTCGGTGACAGTGGGGTGCACCGGCAACGCGTCGCGCAGTACCTGATAGGGTGCATCGGCGGCCATCATGGCCCCGACGATCTGCACTATTTCATCAGCGCCGATTCCAAGCAGCGTCGCGCCCACGAAGCGCTCAGTCTCCGCATCCACCAGCACCTTGATCACACCCACCGTCTCGCTTTCTTCCTTGGCACGGCTCACGAACTTCATCTCGTGCGACGCCGTGAGGAACCGGCGACCCTGCGCCATCAAGGCGCGCGCGGCAGTCTCGCTGAGCCCCACCCGGCCGAGCGGCGGGTCGGTGAACATCGCGTATGTGGTCACCCGCCCGTCGGCCGTGCGTTCTCCACCAGTGTGATTGGCGAGTACGATTTCGTGGTCTTGATAGCTGGTGTGCGTGAATGCGCCACGACGGTTCACATCGCCGAGTGCCCAGATGCCGGGCACCGTCGTCTCGAGCCGGCCATTCACCGGAATGAATCCACGCGCATCGACGGCCAACCCCACGTGCTCCAATCCAAGGTGCTCCGTATTGGGCAAGCGCCCGGTGGCCACGAGCAAGTGCGAGGCAGGTAGCGTCGTGACGTGTCCGGTGGAACCGTCGCGCAGCGTGAGCGTGAGCGCGGCTGGCCCCGACGACACCACCGCATCGACCGTCGTGCCGGTCCGCAGCACGACGCCCTCGGTCGTGAGCGCGTCGGCGATCCGCGCGGAAATGTCCGGATCCTCACGGCCAGCGATGGCGCTGCCCGCTTCGATCACCGTCACGTCGCTGCCGAGTCGTCGGAAAATCTGTCCGAGTTCGAGGCCGATGTAGCTGCCGCCCAGAATGGCGAGGTGCTGCGGTCGCTCACGAAGCGCCATGACCGTTTCGTTCGTGAGGTACGGAACGGTTGGCAAACCGGGAATGGGCGGCGTGAAGGGGCGCGTGCCGGTGTTGACGTACACCCGCGGCGCGGTCGCCGTCATGGCACCGCCGCGCACCACGAAGCCGTTCTCGTCGCGACCGTCGAACTGCGCCCACTCGCGCACGATCGTCAGCCCCTCGGTCTTCTCCATCCATCGCGTCAGCCCCGTACGCGAGGCCTCGACGATGCCGGCCGTCCGTTCCATCGCTGCCGCGAAGTCGATGGTCACCGGACCGGTACGCACACCGAATTCGTGGGCGCGCGATACGAGATGTGCCACGCGCGCACTCTTGCGCAATGTTTTGGTGGGGGTGCAGCCGACGTTGACGCAACTGCCCCCCAGCGCACCACCTTCGAAGACCACCACGCGCTCGCCGCGCTTCGCGAGTGCGGTGGCGAGCGCCGGCGCAGCCTGCCCGGTGCCGATGATGATCGCGTCGGCACTCAGCGACTGCGCCGCGGCGGTCACGCGCTCACCTTGACCCCTTTCCAGAACGCCACCCGCTGGGAGACCTGCTCCGCCCCAGCCTTCGGCGTGGGATAGTACCACACGGCATCCCGGTTCTCGCTGCCGTTCACCTGGAGCGAGTAGTAGCTCGCGGTGCCCTTCCACCCGCAGGTGGTGTGATGCGCGCTCGGTATCACGAACTCGCGGCGCAGCGCCGACTCGGGGAAGTAGTGGTTGCCTTCCACCACAACCGTATCATCACTCTCGGCGATCACTTCGCCATTCCAGACAGCTTTCATGAATACTCCTCAACAGATGGAAGAGTCGCCTGAACGATCGACAGGCGAATACGGAAAAACCAGCATCACACAGCCCGCAGCCACGCCACCCAAAACCAGTCGCGTGCATCGGTGTGAAGCGTCTCGATACGAAAGCCGCCGGCTTCGGCGAGTGCGACGAGTCGCGCTTCGTCGTACTTGTACGAGCATTCGGTGTGAATGGTCTCACCGGCCTCGAACGTGATCTCGACATCAGCCACGCGTACGTGCTGCGCGATGGTGGACTCGAGGTGCATCTCGATGCGACTGGCGACATCGTTGAAGAACGCGACGTGCCGGAAGGTGGTCAGATCGAATGTGCCACCCAGCGTGCGATTGAGGCGCGTGAGCAGATTGAGATTGAACGCCGCCGTCACGCCGGCCGCGTCGTTATAAGCGTCGTGTAACACGTGAGGATCTTTCCGGCGATCCACGCCCAGGATCATGCCGCCCTGTGGCCCCACGGTGTGCCGCACACGATGCAGAAACGCAGCCGCTTCGGTGGGATGAAAGTTGCCGATGGTGGAGCCCGGGAAGAATGCGACGCGCTTGGCCGTCGCCGGCAGCTTCGGCAGCGACAGCGGTTGCGTGTAATCGGCGCACACGGGGAACACCTGCAACCCCGGATATTGCACCGCGCGTTCTTCGGCCACGCGCAGCAGTTGCGCCTGCGATACATCCACCGGGACGTAGGCCACGGGATGTTCGAGGTGATCGAGCAGCAGACGCACCTTCGTGCCAGCACCGCTGCCGTACTCAATCAGCGCGACCGACTCGCCTGCGGCCTTCGCGAGATCCGCGCCGTGCTCCGTGAGGATGGAGAGCTCAGTACGCGTGGGGTAGTACTCGGGGAGCTCGCAGATCTGCTCGAACAGTGCAGCGCCCGCGCTGTCGTAGAACAACGACGGGGGCAGCGTCTTTACGTCACTGGTGAGTCCGCGCAGCACGAGATCGCGCTCCTGCGCGTCGTACGGGTGGGGATTGCGCGTGGTCGGCACGCGCTGGGCGTTGGATGTCATGCGTCGTCTGCCAGTCGGATTCCCGAGAACTGCCAGCGCGTATCACTCGGGAAGAAGTTGCGGTAGGTGAGCCGGCCGTGGGACTGCGGTGTCGCACACGAGGCGCCGCGCAAGACCCACTGGTCGGCCATGAACTTGCCGTTGTACTCGCCGATCGCACCGGCCGACGCGCGGAAACCCGGATAGCCCACATACGGGCTGGCGGTCCACTGCCAGACGTCGCCGAAGAGCTGCTGCATCCCGTCGCGGTCATCCGCCGCGGGGTGAAACGCCTCGTGCTCGACGTATCGCCCCGCCATCGGATGCACAGACGCGGCCACTTCCCACTCGGCCTCGGTGGGCAACCGATGCCCGGCCCAGCGCGCAAAGGCATCAGCCTCAAAGAAGCTCACGTGGGTGACCGGCGCGTGCGGGACGATCGGCGCCAGACCGGACAGCGTGAATTCCTGCCACCCGCCATCCTGCGCTTCCCAATAGAGCGGCGCCCGCCACCCCTGCTCCTGCACCGTGGCCCAGCCGGCGCTCAGCCAGAGCACCGGCTTCCGATAACCACCGTCAGCGATGAACGCCGCGTACTCCGCGTTCGTAACGAGCCGATGCGCGAGACGACCACCCTGCAGGTACACGCGGTGCCGCGGCTCTTCGTTGTCAAACGCGAAATCGGAGCCGTCGTGACCGATCTCCACGAGCCCCGGTTCGATGGGCTGCCACCTCTGCGGTACGTCCATGGGCGCTGCACGCGGCGCCTGCCGGTAGGTGGGCCGCATGGGGTTGGTCCAGAAGACATGCTTGATATCGGTGACCAGCAGCTCCTGATGCTGCTGCTCATGGTGCAGCCCGAGCTCCAGGATCCGCCACGCCGCATGTGCCGGATCGGCGGCGAACTGCTCGCACAGCGCCAAGACCGCGTCGTCGACATAGGCGCGATAGGCGTACACGTCGGCCACCGTCGGGCGCGTCACGAGTCCGCGTTGGGCCCGGCAATGCCGCTCGCCCGCTTGCACGTAGTACGAATTGAAGAGAAACGCGTAGCGCGGTTCGAGTGGCGCGTACGCAGCGGCGTGCGGTGCGAGCAGGAACGTCTCGAAGAACCATGTGGTGTGCGCCAGATGCCACTTGGTGGGGCTGACATCACTCATGCTCGACACGACGTAATCTTCGACCTCGAGCGGCGTACAGAGCGCTTCGGTCGCAGCGCGCACCGCGCGGAACCTGGTGACCAACGCGGTCGGCGAAACGGTAGCAGACATGGCGACAGCAAGGGACAGGAACGCGACAGCAGGGAACGTCTTAGACGAAGCCCGGGAACCGTCGATAAGTTTCGTCAGTTCAACGCGTTTACCATTTTTTCACCCGGACTGTTCCACTGTGACCGTCGCGCTCGAAGCCGAGGCCCTGCAGCATGCGTACGGCCGCACGATCACGCTCCGTGGCGTGTCGCTGCAAGTGCGTACCGGCTCGCTGCTGGCGATTGTGGGGGAGAGCGGCTCCGGAAAGACGACGCTGTTGCGCTGTTTTAACCGCCTGCTGGAGCCGACCGCCGGCATCGTGCGCGTGGATGGGGTCGATGTCCGCGGCACCCCCGGCGATGCCCTACGCCGTCGCCTCGGGTTTGTGCCACAAACCGGCGGCCTGCTGCCCCACTGGTCAGTGCTGCGCAACGCCGCCCTCGTGCCGCGTCTGATCGGACACGCGGCCCCCGAAAGCGCGGCGGCGGAGGCACTCACCTTGGTGGGATTGCCACCCGCCGAGTTCGGTGCGCGTCTGCCGCATGAGCTCTCCGGCGGACAACGGCAGCGGGTGGCGTTGGCCCGGGCGCTTGCGGCGCGACAGGATATCGTTTTGCTCGACGAGCCGTTCGGCGCGCTCGACGCGCTCTCGCGCGCGGTGGTGCACGAGGCCTTCGAGCGCGTGCGCGGTGAGCTCGGATTTACCGCCGTGCTCGTGACCCACGACCTCGCCGAAGCCGCGCGCCTGGCCGACGAGATCGCGGTGATGCGCGGTGGGAGAATTGAACAGATCGGGACACTGGCGGCGCTGCAGGCCGCGCCCGCGACGGACTACGTGGAGGAGCTGCTGCTCCGTGCCATGGCCGCCGTCCGACCGTTGGTGGGGCCATGAGGACGGTGCGGTCGCTGCAGATGCGTCTGTGCCGACGGCTCCTGCCGGCGGTTGCGCTGTGGATGGGGTGGAGCGTACCGCGCGCTGTGAGGGCACAGGCCACGCCGGAGCGACCGGCGGTAGTGGTCGCCTCCAAGCCGTTCGGCGAGTCGTTTCTGCTGGCGGAGATGTTTGCGCAGCTGCTCGAGTCGGAGGGCATGCGGGTCACGCGACGTCCCGGGCTTGGCGCCACCGAGGTCGCGTTCGAGGCACTCCGCACCAACGCCATCGATGTGTACCCCGAGTACACGGGCACCGGCCTCCTCGCGGTGTTACGCGACTCGATGACGACGGCCATGCGTGAAGATCCACGCCGGCTGTTCGCGCGCGTGAGTGATGAATTCGTGCGGCGCTACGGCGTGCGCTGGCTGCCGCCGCTGGGGTTTGAGAACGGCTATGCCATCGCGGTGCGACGGGAGACCGCCGCGCGGTATAAGCTGCGGACGCTGAGCGATCTGGCGCGCGAGTCGGGCGCGCTGCAGGCGGGCTTTACCAACGATTTCATTGGTCGCCCTGACGGCTTTGCCGGCTTGCGGGCGTTCTACGGCATCGCGCTGCGCTCGGTGCGTCCGCTCGCCCCTGCCGTGAAATACGAGGCCCTCTCCGCCGGCGCGATCGATGTCATCGATGGCTACTCCACCGACGGCTTGCTGGCGCGATTCGATCTGGTCACACTGATCGACGATCGCCACTTCTTTCCACCGTACGAGGCGGCAGCACTGGTCTCGCCGCGCGTGAGCGCCGAGCGTGCCGATGTGATCGCGGCCTTGTCGCGCCTGAGCGGACGCCTCACGGAGGACGACGTGCGTCGCTGGAACGCGTTGATTGAAGTGGAGCAGCGCCCGATTGCCGAGGTAGCACGCGGCGCATTGACCGAACTCGCCCTCGTGCGGGCACTGGGGACGTCGCCCACGACGGCGACGCGTCGCGCGACCACGAGCGGATTCCTCGCGTACAGTTGGGCACGTCGCGCGGAGACGCTGCGGCTGATTCGCGAGCATCTCGTGTTGGTAAGCATCGCACTCGCGGCCGCGATCCTGGTCGCCGTCCCGCTCGGTGTGCTGCTCACCCGCACGCCCCGGACGGCGGCGTGGGTGATGCAGGGGCTTGGCATGGTGCAGACCATTCCGTCGCTGGCGTTGCTGGCGTTCATGATCCCCGTGCTTGGCATCGGGCTTGTGCCCGCGCTGGTGGCGCTGTGGTTGTACGCGCTACTGCCCATTGCGCGTGCCACATATAGCGGGGTCTCAACCGCCGATCCTGACGCCGTCGCCGCCAGTGAGGCACTTGGCGCCACGACTTGGCAACGGCTCTGGTGGGTGCAGCTGCCGCTCGCCACCCCAGCGGTATTGGCGGGAGTGCGCACGTCGGCCGTGATCACCGTTGGTGCGGCCACCCTCGCGGCGTTCATCGGTGCTGGAGGACTTGGCGAGCCGATCATTACGGGCCTTGGACTCGCGGATTCCCGGCTGGTGCTCTCTGGGGCGCTGCCGGCCGCAGCCCTAGCGGTGGTGGTGGATCTGGTACTGGCCGCCGTGGAGCGCGCGGTGACGCCGGCGTATCTCCGGCGTAGGCGTACCGGCGCCTGAGCACACGTTGGACGCGGTGCGGTGCTCCATCGGCCCGCGCGGCGAACTGCTCACCGGCCGGAACACGGAGACACACACGTGGTGTTGGGTACTACGCACTGCCGTCAGCATCCCACGCGGTCGGAATATCACGTGTTGCTGCGATCCACACTGTGCCGTGCAGCAGGCGAAGACGGTCTGGCGCAAGGGGCCGTCGCAACGCGTGAGCCACGAGCGCCGTTGGCAACGACGGGCGGCGCACCAGCGGTGCAGCGGTGACCAGGAGGTGAACGAGTGCGCGAATGAACACATTGCAGTAATACCGGCCGAATGAGTGCGGCGCGAATGCTGCCGGCGTTGCTCGGAACGCCGGCCGACGGCATCTTGCCGACAGTCTCATTCCCCGAGGAAGTCCCATGACATCCATCGTCCATTCCCAAGCCGTCGATTTTCCGTACAACATGACGACCACGGGCTTCGAACTACCCGGGTATCGCATCGTGGCCACGATCGGTGTCGTTCGCGGCGTGGTCGTTCGATCACGATCGGTGTTCGGCACGTTCGGTGCCGGCGTGCAGTCGTTGTTCGGCGGGAACATCACGCTCTTCACGGAACTCGCCGAACGCACGCGTAAGGACGCGTTCGACACCATGCTGGTGCAGGCGGAAAGGGCGAATGCGGACGCGGTGATCGGTATCCGGTACGACGCCACGGAGATGATGCAGGGTGTAACGGAAGTACTGTGCTACGGGACGGCAGTTCAGGTGAAAGCGCTGGACGAGTGAAACATGCCACCCGAATCGTGATGCTCTGCCACGATGCGCCCCATGAGGACGTGACTTGAGATTATCTTTGTCGCTTCGATACCATCGTGTCGGCCACGTATGCGACGTGCGGTGCCCAACGGTCGACATCCGTCGCGGGCGTTTCAGCGAGGTCCTCCTCGATCGGAGCGTCTCGAGTCCTCAATTTCCGTGAGCGAAAGACCCATGCCAGCACCATCCGTCACCAACGCCTTCGCTGCCTTTTCTCCCAGCGCGCCGCTCGGACCGCACACGATCTCGCGGCGCCAGCCGGGTCCGACTGATGTCGCGATCGATATCAAGTATTGCGGCGTCTGCCACTCCGACCTGCATTTCGTGAAGGGCGACTGGGGCGGGATTGCGTATCCGGCAATCCCTGGTCATGAAATCGTTGGCCACGTGACCGCCGTCGGCAGCGCGGTCACGAAATTCAGTGTCGGCGATGTGGTCGGCGTGGGCTGCATGGTGGACTCATGCCGTACCTGTCCGTCGTGCCAGGAAGGTCTTGAGAACTACTGCACCACCGGGATGACCGGTACGTACATGGGTGTCGACAAACACACCAACGGCCCCACGTATGGCGGTTACACCACGGACATCACGGTCGAGCAGGACTTCGTGCTCCGGATGCCAGCCAACCTCGATCTCGCCGCCGCCGCTCCGCTGCTCTGCGCGGGGATCACGACGTACTCCCCACTCCGCCACTGGAAAGTCGGCCCCGGCATGAAAGTCGGCGTGGTTGGCATCGGCGGCCTCGGCCACATGGCCGTGCAAATCGCCGCCGCGATGGGCGCTGATGTGATCGTGTACACTACCTCGCCGGACAAGGCCGCTGAGGCGCGCGCGCTCGGCGCGAGCGATGTGGTGATCAGCAAGGATGCCGATCAGATGGCCAAGTACGCAGGCCAGCTCGATTTCATCCTGAACACGGTCGCGGCGCCGCACGGACTCGACGCGTTCATCAACTGCCTCAAGCGCGACGGAACGATGTGCTTAGTCGGGGTACCCGCCGAACCGCATCCGTCGCCGAATGTGATGGGGCTGATCTTCAGCCGTCGTGCCATCGCGGGATCACTGATCGGTGGCATCGCCGAGACGCAGGAGATGCTGGATTTCTGCGGCAAGCATGGCATCACGGCGCACATCGAACTGATCCCGATGCAAGACATCAACGTCGCGTACGAGCGGATGCTTCGCAGTGACGTCAAGTACCGGTTCGTCATCGATATGGCCTCGCTCAAGTAGGCGCAGAACGGGGATCTGCCGGACGGCGTTCCACGTTTACCCTTGGCAACCGTTCGCGCGAGGGCAGGCAGTGGGACGCTTCCCCGTGCAGCAACGCGTACTTCACCCGAGACCACCCATATGGCCGTACCGCAGCTGTTGGTTCCTGGGCAGGGGCTGACCACCACCAAGGCGCCCTACATCGAGAACGCTGTCACGAACGGCGAGATGTATATCGAGCAGCCCTACGAGCTCTACTCGGCGGACAACCACGATGCGTGGCAGCGTCTGTATGCGCGCATGCAGGACCGCTGGCAGCGCTACGCCAATCCGCGCTTCCTTGATGGACTGGCCACCCTCTGTTTCGAGGCCACTCACGTGCCTCGGCTGGAGGACGTCAACACGTTCATGGCCCCACGCACCGGCTTCCGCGCCAAGGCCGTGAGCGGATTTGTGCCGGCATTTGATTTCTTCGATTGCCTGAGTCGTCGCGAATTTCCCACGACGATCACCATCCGGGACGGCGCGTCGCTCGACTATCTGCCCGAACCAGACATCTTCCACGATATTGCCGGTCACGTGCCGATGCACACCGATCCGGCCTTCGCGGAAACGCTGGTACGGTTCGGAGCGTGTGCGCACCTCGCGGCGGAACTCGTGAGTGCAGTGCCCGATCGCACGGAAAAGCTGCGGCGATTGACGAGCATTCAGAACGCGCTCCAGCGATTTTTCTGGTTCACGGTGGAGTTTGGCCTGATGCGTGGCGCGGCGGCCAACGAGATCAAAGTGTACGGCTCAGGCCTGCTCTCGTCGTACGGCGAGATTGTACACAGCGTGGAGAGCGACACGGTACAGCGCCATCCACTACAGCTCGAATGGGTGATCAATCAGCACTTTGAAATCGACCACTATCAACCACTGCTGTTCGTGGTGGACGACTTCGACCACTTGTATGCGCTGGTCGAACGGCTGGAGTCCTGGATGAAGGCTGGGAAGCTGGACAATGTGACGCCAGGGTATCGACAAATGAGCGAAGCCGATGCGCAGAGCTTTCTCGAGGCCAGCCTGGCGCGCTAGGAGGCGTGCGAGGCGCCACGCGGCGGCGTGGCCGTGCTCCCGACGGTTACACTGCGCCGTGCGCGGCGATGAACCCTACCATCGCGTCGCGCACCGCACTCTGACATTCCACGTGTGGTATGTGCGCGCACGCCGGCAGGAGCATGACCTGTACCGGCCCGCGCACTTGGCGTGTGATGGCGTCGACTTGTGCCATGGTCCCATAGGGATCGTCGAGGCCCTGAATGAGCAGCGCGGGACACCGCACGTCTGGTAATCGCGCCTCGATGTTCCACGCGCGGAACGCCGGGCGCAACCACGTCTCGGCCCAGCCGTCGAACATCGCGTCGACATCGCGATGGTACTTGCCGAGTTTTTGCCGGAGGTCGCTATCACGGTAGGCCTCTCGCGCGCGCGCGATCCCCTCCAGCCCGACGTCCTCCACGAATACGTGTGGTGCTTCGATCACGATGGCGCGCGTGGTCCACCGAGCGTCCGACGCAAAGAGCAGCGCAATCGTCGCGCCGTCGCTGTGTCCGATGAGGATCGGATCGACGATGCCCCGCGCCGAGAGCACCGCTGGCAGCGCCACGAGCGCTTCGTGTGCGAGGTAGTCGATGTCACGAGGCTCGGCCAACGGGTCCGACTGACCGAAGCCGTAGCGCGAGTAGATGAGGGTACCACAACCCGTGGCCGCCGCGATGGTATCGGGAAACGTCTTCCATTGTGCGATCGAACCGAGTCCTTCGTGCAGGAATACAAGGGTAGGACGATTCGGTGCGGTGGGCTCGATCCATCGATACTCGAGTCGGCGACCCGCCGCCGTCAGGAAACCGGTGCCGTCGCGCTCGTCAGCGCTCATACGCGCAAGGTCATGCAATCGCGTCAGCCGAATGTGCGCGCTGGCGCAGCACGAACTTCTGAATCTTGCCAGTCGACGTTTTGGGCAGGGGCCCGAACACGACCGCCGTGGGCGCCTTGTAGTGCGCAAGCGTCGCGCGGCAGTGATCGATCAACTCGCGCTCCGTGGCCACCACCCCTGGCTTGAGCTCGACATACGCGCACGGCGTTTCGCCCCACTTGGCATCGGGACGCGCGACGACGGCGGCCGCAAACACGGCCGGATGTCGATGGAGTGCGTCTTCCACCTCGAGCGAGCTGATGTTCTCGCCGCCGGAAATGATGATGTCCTTGCCGCGATCCTTCACCTTGAGATAGCCATCGGGGTGAATCACCGCGAGATCGCCGGAGTGAAACCACCCGCCGTCGAACGCGGCGGCCGTGGCGGTGGGATTCTTGAGGTAGCCCTTCATGGTGATGTTGCCGCGAAAGACGATCTCGCCCATCGTCTCACCATCGTGGGGCACGGGGAGCATGGTGGTCGGGTCCACTACATCCACCCCTTCTTCCACTTGAAAGCGCACGCCTTGGCGTCCGTTGTGCATGGCGCGCGCTTCCTGCTCGAGCGAGTCCCACTCGGGCTGCTTCACGCAGATGGTGGCCGGTCCATACACCTCCGTGAGTCCGTACACGTGCGTGAGCTCCACGCCGCGCCGCTCCATCGCTTCGATGGTAGACGCCGGCGGCGCCGCGCCCGCGATGTAGCCTTTGAGGCCATGCGGCACGCCTTGCCACTGTTCATCAGGCGCGGCCAGCATCGTGTTGTGTACGATCGGCGCGCCACCGTAGTGCGTGACGCTGTGCGCCTTGATGAGCGAGAAGATGGCCGTGGTCTCGACCTTCCGTAAACACACGTTGGTGCCGGCGAGCGCGGCCATCGCCCAGGATAAGCACCAGCCGTTGCAGTGAAACATCGGGACGGTCCAGAGATACACGGCGTAGCGGGGCATGCCCCAGGCCACGATCTCCCCCAGCGCATTCAGGTACGCGCCGCGATGATGATACACCACGCCCTTCGGGTCTCCGGTGGTGCCGCTCGTGTAGTTGAGGGCGATCGCATCCCACTCGTCGGTGGGGCCGCGCCACGCGTACGCCGAGTCGCCGCCAGCGAGAAACGCTTCGTAGTCGATGTCGCTGACCCGATCGCCAGTGCCGGTATACTCCGTATCGAGTACATCGATCACGAGCGGTTTGACCGTGCAGCGTGACAGCGCATCGGTGATCACGTCGGAGAATTCACGATCCGTAATCAGCACTTTCGCTTCGCCGTGATCGAGCATGAAGGCGATGGTCGCCGCGTCGAGTCGCACGTTGAGGCAATTGATCACGGCGCCACTCATGGGCACGCCGAACTGGCACTCGTACATCTCCGGCGTATTGAGCAACATGACGGCGACGGTGTCGTTGCGGCCGATCCCGCGGGCGGCAAGCGCCGAGGCCAGTTGGCGGCAGCGCCCGTAGGTCTCTCGCCAGCAGAAACGACGTGCGCCATGAATGACCGACCAACGCTCGGGACACGTGGTCGCGGCCCAGTCGATCAACGTCAACGGCGTCAGTGCGGCGTAGTTGGCCGCATTCCTCTCGAGTCCCGTGTCGTACGGACTGGCGGCAGGCATCGACATCCGGAGTGCTCGGTGACAAGAGTGAAAAGGTGCCGTCGCAACAGGCGACGCGCGAAAAGCGCCGTGCTTACTTTGCCAACCCCGTCACCGGAGCCACCCAGATGTTGCTCTGCGGGTCCTGCAACGTGAAATACAGGCGGCCGGCGTGCAGCGCGACGTTCCGCGCGTTGAGTGCGTGTGGGTGCAGGGGATCGTCGAAGCGCAGCACCTGTCTCAGCGTGCCGCCACTCACCGGCAGCGCCCAGATGCCGCGCCGGTTCCGGATGAGAAAGGTGCGACGATCCGTGGAGATCACGCCATTCCCGACGGGCCTGATCTCATCCGGGAGATCGCGCGCCAGCTCGCGCGGCACGGCATTGGGGCGCTCGATGTCCACTGCCAGTAGTCGGCCATTGAGCGAATCGCGCCCGACCAGCGTGCGGCCATCAAGCCAGGTCGGCTGAATCAGCACCGCCGGAAGCTGCACGCGCGT